>JAOZQB010000036.1 GCA_029932445.1 Bacteroidales bacterium
ACCCAAATAATAAAAGTCCAGCCGGCTCCGTGCCAAAAACCGCTTAAAATAAATACAAACATAATATTAAAAGTAAAGCGTAATTTAGAATTTGTTTTGCTGCCGCCCAAAGGAATATACACATAATCTCTGAACCAAGTACTTAAAGAAATATGCCAGCGATGCCAAAAATCGGCAAAGGATTTTGCAAAATAGGGGAGTTTAAAATTAATTCGTAAATGATAACCGAGAATTTTTGCTGTTCCGCGTGCAATATCGGTATAGCCGGAAAAATCGCAATAAATTTGAAAGGCAAAAAAGAAAGTTGCCAGCCATATATCCGCTCCGTGATAGCTTCCGGGATTGTTATAAACGGTATTTACAATCAAAGATAAGCTGTCGGCAATAACAATTTTCTGAAAGAAACCCCAGAAGATAAGTTTTAAGCCGGCAGTAATTCGCTTATAATCAATAGTTGTGAGTTTGTTAAATTGAGGCAATAAATGTCCGGCACGTTCAATCGGACCCGCAACCAATTGCGGGAAAAAGGAAACAAATAATGCAAATTTTACGAAATTCTTTTCGGGCAAAATACGTTTTTTAAACACATCAATGGTATAACTCATGGTTTGAAACGTATAAAATGAAATTCCGACAGGCAACAGAAGTTGCGTAAAAGAATTTCCCTGTCCGTGACCGAGAAAATGATAATGTGCCAAAAAACGGCTTAAATTCTTATCGAAAAAATAAAAATATTTGAAAGAGAATAAAATCCCGAGATTGACAAATATACTTAACCACAACAGAATTTTACGCTTTTTTTCTTCAGATGTTTTTTGAATTTTTAAAGCAACAAAATAATCAACCAAAGTAGATGCCAAAAGAAGTACTATGTATTCCGGCTTCCAAACGGAATAGAAATACCAACTTGCAATAAGCAAAAGTATTTGACGTGATTTTACTTTCTTTAAAGAAAAGAAAATGAAAACAACAATCGGCAAAAAGATGATAAAATGTAACGAGTTAAAGAGCACGTGTTTCTATTTTATTTTCAATTAAAAACCTTGAAAGTTTTTGTAAAGCAAAGTGTTTTCACAAAAATATAAAAAATTTTGATTTTTATAAGATTTTAAATTCTGTTCGGCGGTTGTTTTGTTTGCCTTCTTCCGTTTTATTATTGTCAATCGGGAATGTACTTCCGTAACCTTTATAGATTAATCTGTTTTTTTCTATTCCATTTTCAATCAGATAATTATAAACGCTTTTTGCCCTATTCGCAGAAAGTTGCTTGTTGTGTGCTTCACTGCCGGTGTTATCGGTATGTCCGCCTATTTCAATTCTTACGGCAGGGTTATTTTTCAGAAATTGTAAAAGATTCTGCAATTCTGTTTCTGATTCCGCTTTCAACGTATAAGAATCTGTATCGAAAAAGATATTTTTAAGAATGGTTTTTTTGCCTTTTTTTATCGGAGAAAGCGGAATGTCAAAATGATACGTTTTAAGAGTATCTTCGGTATCTTCAAAACTGAAATTTTCAGAAAAAAATAAATATCCTGTTTTTGAAACATTAAAAGCATAATCTGCACCGGCGGGCAGGCATATTAAATACTTGCCTGTCAGTTGGTCTGAAGATGTTACGGCAACTTCTTTATTTGTTTTTAAATTAATGAGTTTTATTCGAGAATACAATTTGTCTGTCGTTTCCTTGTCGTATACAATTCCCTCAATATAAGTTACTTGTTCAGGTCTGTCATTTACCGGAAGATCAAATGTGTAAATATCCAATCCTCCGAATTCCGAATTTTTAGAAGATGCAAAAAATGCTTTATTCCCTTTTGCATTAATTGTTAAGCTGACTTCTTCTTCAAACGTATTTATCGGATAACCCAAATTAACGGGTTTTTGCCAATGGTCGTTTTTATCTTTTTTTGTGAAGAATAAATCAGATTTTCCCATCCCTAAATGACCGGTTGATGAAAAGTACAAGGTTTTATTATCGTAATGAATAAACGGTGATTGATCTTCGCCGGCAGTATTAATGTTATCTCCGAGATTAACGGGTTGGTTCCAAGTACTGTCTTTTTGCATTTCGGTTTTCCAGATATCAATTTTTCCTTTTCCGCCGGGACGATTAGATGCAAAGTATAATGTTTTTCCGTCTGCGGAGAAAGAGGGTTGCGATTCCCAATATTTGCTGTTTACCTGATGCCCGAGATTTTTTGGTTTCGACCATTTGCTTCCGATTTTATGAGACAGCCAGATATCGCAACTTCCGTAAGTTTTACCGTGTGCTGATTTACCTTTTGCATATTCGCAGGAAGTAAAAAAAAGTAATTTCCCGTCGGCGGAAATTGATTGTGCTCCTTCGTTTCCCCGTGTATTCAGCGGTTTCCCGAATTCTTTTGCAGGGAGCCAAACATTATTTTCTCTTTGTGAGATAAAAAAATCTTCTTGTTTTTCAAGATTGCCGTCGAAAGAGCGTTTTCCGTTCGGGATAAGTCGCGTAAAAATGAGAGTTTGTTCATCTGCAGTGAAACCGGGAAGATATTCATCAAATTCAGAATTGATATTTTTACCCATATTAACAGGTTCAAATTCAATCGGATTTTTTATGGCGTTTATACCGAAATTGCAACGTTCGAGATATTTATTGAGTTTTGCGGTATATTGTTTTTTTTTGTCATGTTTTTCGAGTTCTTTAAAATCTTTTTTTGCATCTTCGTATCTGCCGATTTGAAGTTCGGTTCTTGCAAGGGTAAAATAGGCCAAAGGATTTTTGCCGGGTTCAATTTCGATGGCTTTTTTCAGAGCGATTATTTTTTTATCATATTTTTTCTGCTCTCCGAAAATATCTGATAATAAATAATATACTTCAATAAATTTACTGTCTTTTTCCAATGCTTTTGCCGACCAGTAAACAGCTTCTTTATAATTGTAGGAATTATAATATTCTAATGCTTTGTAGAAATATTCCGTTGCTTTTTTCGATTTTGTCGAAAGGGTTTGAGCACTTGCCTGAATGCTGAAAATTAAGAGGAATATGAAGATGAGTTTTTTCATTAAGGAGTATTGAAAGTTTAAAAGTTATAAAAGTTTATAAAGTTGAAAGTTTATAAAGATGAAAGTTCTTAAAGTTAAAAGTCTTCGGCGTAGCTTGTGTATTTGTTTGATAATTAGATGTTTATTATACATATTGTTTTGTGTTTCTAATAAATAAATGTATAAACTTTTTACTTTCAACTTTATAAGCTTTCAACTAAAAAACTTTCAACTCAGTTATCTGAAACTCGGGCAGTCACAACCTTTTCCGTTGGGATCGGGCAAATCGAAACGAACCCCTAAACTTAGTGCAACAGAACGTGAATGTGTATGATTTAAAGTCAGTGTAAAATCTAATTTTTTTGAGATGTAATAATTGTATTCAATCATTCCGCTGAGCCAAGCAATTTTATACATTGTATTGTCGGCTGTTTTTAGCTTTTCTTCATTGACATAACCGGGAATTGCTGATTTATCTGTTTCATAATGTACTGCCGGTCCGAAACCGAGATATAATGAATGTTTGTAATATTTTAATGCTTTGTATTTCAACATAATCTGACTGTATCCGGCAAGTGTGTTGTATCGGTCATTCATTACGGCAGTTGACAGTCTTAAAGATAAATTTTTTGCAATATAACGGTCGTAAGATAAAATTAAACCGGGTTCAAAAGTGATGTATCCTTTATTATCAATCGTATTTTGGTGCAAGGGTAAATTTTGTTTTGTAAAGGGATGTGTACTCACGGTTAAAATACGTGCCGATAAACTGCTTTGTGCCGAAAGTATTCCGAATGTAAAAATTAAAATAAGAGATAAAAATAAGTGCTTCATAGTTTCTGATATTGATACAAATTTATAAAAAAAAGGATACGCTTATATCTGAACGTATCCTTTTATGATAAATTTTATTTTCAAATATTTTCAGCAATCCGAACAAATTGTTTTAATGCCTTTAACTTGCTTGTAATTTTTATCAAGTACAACTTGCTCGGTTTTAATACAGTAGATTTTATTTTTACGTAAGGTTTTATTATGTCCGATACGTGTTTCCGGAAAATCTTTCTTTTTAGAAAAAAATGTTTGAATGCCGAGACCGATTAAAGCAATGGCAATTAATATGAGTGAAAATATGAATAGGGTTATAAACATAGTATTTTAATTTATTTCGTTTAAGATTTTTTTTATTTTGTTTTCAAAAGGTTTTAAATCATTTTGAATTGTATTCCAAATAATCCGATTACTTATTTGATAATATCCGTGAACTAAAACATGTCTTAATCCGATAATAGCTTGCCGGTCAATTTCCGGATGTTTTTCTTTGAGTTGTTTTGTTATAAGGTTTGATGCTTCTCCGATAATTTCTAAACTTTTGATTACGGCAAATTTCAGCATTTTATTTTTTTCAAATTCATCGAAATTTAAATTTTCCGTAAATTCAAAGATATTTTCAACAGCTTCGATAATATGAAGTAATCTTCCTTTATCTCTTAGTTTTTCTCTCATATATCAAAATATTTTGTTCCTTAAAATTATGAAGAGCAAAATCTTTTAATTGTCCTTCTTCAATTAAATCAACTTCTTTTCCGGTTAATTTTTCAAGTTCATATTTTAAATGTAAATAATAAAAAAGTGTTATTTGTTCATTTTCCGAAAACCTTATCAATAAATCTATATCACTCTTTTTGGTTTCTTCATTTTTAGAATAAGAACCGAATAACCATGCTTTTTCAACAGGTTTATTATTCAGATAATCAGAGATTTTATTAATAAGTTCTTTATTCATATGAGCTTAATTTTTTTTACAAAGATACAATAAAAGACAGTAAAGTCTGAATTTAATCGTTCTTTTTTTTCCCTAATTTAAAAATCCAAACTAAAATACCGCCACCCAAAACAGCTGTAATCAATGAGGGAATAATTCCTCCTCCTACATTGAAACCGATTAATTTGAATAACCAACCGCCTAATAATCCGCCGGCAATTCCGATGATTAAATTCATTAAAAATCCGAAACCTTCACCTTTAAAGATTCGTCCGGTAAGCCAACCGGCAAAACCGCCGAGAATAATGTACAGAAACCAATTCATAATTTAATGTTTTAAATTTTACCGTAAATTTGTATGTTATCGTATCAATATTTTATACCCACCCCAAACTTCCGAAAATAATTAAACTTAAAATGACAACCGAAAAAATTGTACCGGTTGTAATAATTTGTTTCTTAACAGATTTCATATCGTAAACCCAAAAAGCAACAATAAAAAATGTCATATATCCGAAAGGAACAATTAACCACGGGTTATTAGCATTCCACCAACTGTAATCCCATGTGAGCATATTTGCCGCATTGAGAAAATATTCAACAAAAACGGAGAATACTGAACCTGTAATTATCATAAACCAACGATTGTTAATGCCGAGAATTTTTGCATTTTTATCATCGAGTAACATTTTAGACCAAATAATACCGGCAATTGAGAACATAAACATAATTTCAACATTTAAACCGATAAGAACGGTATAAGCAGATTGTCCCGGGGTACCCCAAATCGGAGCAAAATGTGAGAAATGCAAAACCAGCGAATTAATTATTTCATTAATCCAATCCATTCCCCAAAATACCAATCCGGCAAATACGGCATTCCAATTCTTTTTTTGAACTTCGGAAGCGTAAACATAAAATATCATCGCCAAAAGAGGAATAACATACCATTTAAGGGTTTCCGGATTTCGCAAATTTTCAAGTGCTTGTTGTGTGTACGGGGTGTAAGTGTTCATGATATATTTTTTTTAGGTTTTTAAATTTTTAACTGATTGCCGAACCGTTTTCAAATTTTTCTTCAGGTGAAACAAAGCATAATTTGCCTTCCGAGTTTTCTGCCATTAAAATCATCCCTTGCGACTCAATACCTTTTAACTTTCGTGAAGCAAGATTTACCAATACTTGAACTTGTTTACCGATAATGTCTTCGGGTTTGTAAAATTCGGCAATGCCGGAAACAACCGTTCGTTTATCAATGCCGGTATCCAAAGTCAATTTAAGCAACTTTTTGGTTTTAGGCACTTTTTCCGCTTCTGTTATGCTTGCCGTTCTGATATCAAGTTTTTGAAAATCATCGAATGTAACGGTTTCTTTAACCGGTTTTAATTCAATCGTTTCTTTGGCATTATCTTCTTTCGTTTTTAAAAGTTTATTGATTTGATATTCAATTTCCGGATCTTCAATTTTTTCAAAAAGAAGTTCCGGTTCGTTTATTTTATGCTCGGGTTTTGTAATGCCTAAATCAACATCTTCCCATTTTGCATCAACAATATTTGTCATTTTTCTCAATTTCTCTGAAGTAAAGGGTAAAAAAGGTTCACTGAGAATGGCTAATGCAGCCGTAATTTGATTGGCAACATACATAATTGTACGAACTCTGTCCGGGTTTGTTTTTGCAAGTTTCCAGGGTTCATTTTCAGCCAAATATTTATTCCCGACACGTGCCAAGTTCATAAAAGCTTTTAGTGCATCGCGAAATTTATAAATTTCGATATTTTCTTCAATGTCTTTTTTCGTTTTCAGAATTCCTTCCAAAACAGCTGTGTCATCTTCATTAATTTTATTCGGTAAAGGAATAACTCTGTCGTAATATTTTTTTGTCAGAACCAGTGTTCTGTTGATGAAATTCCCGAGAACGGCAACCAATTCGCCGTTATTTCTTGCCTGAAAATTTTTCCATGTGAAATCGTTGTCTTTGGTTTCCGGAGCATTTGCCGTAAGGACATAGCGCAAAACATCTTGTTTATCTTTAAAATCTTCGAGATATTCATGTAACCAAACTGCCCAATTTTTAGATGTTGAAATTTTGTCGTTTTCTAAATTCAAAAAAGCATTAGCCGGCACATTGTCAGGTAAAATGTAGGAACCCTCAGCTTTTAGCATTGCAGGAAAAATAATGCAATGAAATACAATGTTGTCTTTGCCTATAAAATGTACCAATTTGGTATCTTTATCTTTCCAATACTTTTCCCAATCATTTGTGAGTTCTTTAGTTGCCGAAATATATCCAATTGGTGCATCAAACCATACGTAAAGCACTTTGTTTTCGGCATTTTTGATCGGTAAAGGAACACCCCAACTTAAATCACGACTGACGGCACGAGGCTGCAGACCGTTATCAAGCCACGATTTACATTGACCGTAAACATTTGGTTTCCATTCTTTGTGATCTTCTAAAATCCATTTTCTCAAAAACGGTTCGTGCTTATCTAAAGGCAAATACCAATGCTTTGTTTCTTTTAATGTCAACTCGGCACCGCTGATGGTTGATTTCGGGTTTATCAAATCCGTCGGACTTAAAGTACTGCCGCATTTCTCGCATTGGTCACCGTAAGCTTCTTCGTAACCGCATTTAGGACAAGTTCCTTTAATGTAGCGGTCTGCCAAAAATTGTTGTTCTTGCGTATCGTAATATTGTTCGCTTGTTTTTTCTATAAATTCACCGTCATCATAGAGTTTTTTAAAAAATCCGGAAGCTGTTTCATAATGTGTTTTGTTGCTTGTTCTGGAATAAATATCAAAAGCAATTCCGAAATCTTCAAATGATTTTTTTATAATATTATGGTATCTGTCAACAACTTCCTGTGGTGTTATACCTTCTTTTTTTGCTTTAAGCGTAATGGGAACTCCGTGTTCATCGCTTCCGCATACGGAAATGACGTCTTCACCTTTTAATCTTAAATATCTTGTGTAAATATCAGAAGGAATATAAACGCCGGCTAAATGTCCGATATGAACGGGTCCGTTAGCATAGGGCAGGGCAGAGGTTACAAGGTATCTTTTAAATTCGGGCATTGTTTTTTGTTCTTTTGTTAAGTGAATTATTGTTATATGTTTATTATTTTAAAATTTATAATTTCTGACAAAATTATCCTTTTTTATAAATTTTTTCAAAAAAAGAGCAATTATGTCATGTTTTTTTATGTTCTTTGCAGCACTTTTTAAAAAGGCATATTATTTGACTAAAATATGTCAAGCAAAATAAAATATAAATAATTAAGTAAATTTAAAATGGCAAAAGTAGAATTTTTAAGTGAAGAAACATTCAAAACAAAAGTTTTTAATTTTGAAAAAAATAAAGATTGGACATTTGAAGGTGACAAACCTTGTATGATTGATTTTTATGCAGATTGGTGTCAACCATGTAAAATGGTAGCTCCTATTTTGGAAGAACTTTCCGATGAATATAACGGTAAAATTGATATTTATAAAATTGATACCGAAGTTGAACGTAACTTAGCCGGTATGTTCGGAATTCAAAGTATTCCTTCATTATTGTTTGTTCCGCAAGACGGACAACCTCAAATGGCTGTAGGTGCATTACCTAAAGAAACTTTCAAAAAAGCAATTGCTGATGTTCTTAAAGTTGAAGAACCTTCAGCTTAATTTTATCACAAAAAAGATATTGAAAGCCGCTGATATTCAACGGCTTTCTTTTTAAGTAATTTTTTGGTATAAAATTCGTTATTGATATCAGTAAATTAAATGTAACAAAGATGAAACGAAAACTATTAATGATAACATCACTATTGATGTTCGGAATTGCATCGGTATTTTCACAAAGCGAAATTCATTTGAATGATGCAAGTTTTAAGAAAAATGTTTGGGATTACAGCCAAAATTCAACTTGGAAATATGAAGGAAATAAACCGATAATTATTGATTTTTATGCTGATTGGTGCAGACCTTGCAAAATGATTGCGCCTCATTTAAAAGCAATTCAAGCGGAATACGGAAATAAATTACAAGTTTATAAAATTAATACAGACAAAAATCCACAATTAGCGAATTTGTTTAAAATAAGAAGTATTCCGACAATTTTATTTGTTCCGGCTAACGGAGAATATAAGCAAATAGTCGGTTATAGAAGTAAACAGCAATTTGAAGAAATTGTTCAGACAGTTTTAAAAGTTGAAAAATAAAAATAATGTGATTAGAATATTAAAAACCGGCGTTTGTAAGCGTCGGTTTTTTTTGATTTCAAATTTATGACTTAATGATTTTTTTTACGAAAATTCCGTTTTGATTTTTAACTTTAACAAAATAAATTCCCTGTTTTACATTTGATAAGTTAATTTTTTCGGATTCATTACAATCTGTTTTAGTATAAATGATTTTTCCCGATAAATTCGAAATCGATATTTCTGAGTTAATTATGTTTGTGATGTTTAAAACATCTTTTACAGGATTCGGATATATTGAAAAAGAATTTGAATGATTGTTATCAATACTTGCAGGATAAGAATATATTATGTTATCGATACAAAAATAAGCAGGTGTATTCATTCCGTATGCACCTGTATGGGTTGAGTATAAATTAAATTTCAAACTGTCAGTTATTCCGAAAGAACTCAGATTTACGGTATTCCAAGTATCCGAAACGTATGTATTGCCGGCAGTATAATCTGCGAGAAAAAAAGATACGACTCCCTGAGATTCGTCGTTATAAAAACCTTCAATTATAATTTTAAAATAATCTCCGTCGGAAAAAGCAGGTTCTCCGAAGGCATTGTCTCCGTTAATTATAACATCTGCTGTTTTGGTATTATTTGTAATATCAACAGAATGAATTGCAACCGGAGAATTAAATTTAAATGTAATCGGAATATTGTCGTATGTGCCGTTTTCCCAATCTGAAGGAATATATCCGATACCGAAAATATGCCCGTTAATCGATTCTGCATATGCAGCATATTGAGTATCTGAAGTTATTGTGTCATAGGCATATGAAAACATTGTCCAACTTCCCCAATCACTATTGTAATTATTGTAAAACGTAATTTCATTGTCTCCGAACTCTCCGCTTTCATCGGAGCCGTTCCAATAGCCTGAAGCCGGAACTGTAAGGGATTCAAAATTAAATGTTGTTTGTGCATTAATCGCAAATGAAAAAATTACGATTAATACCGATGTTAAAAATAAATTTTTCTTCATAATAAAAAAGAGTTAAAAATTAAAAAATTAATACACAACGAAATTAATCCGAAAGAAAAGGGAATAAGAATATAAGGAAATGAGCAATTAATGTTCATCCTCAGAGCTTTTTTTCCCGAAAGCTTCGGATAAATATAATGAATTAGGCAGGTCTTCTGACTTACTCCGTATTTTGAACGCCTTCCCGTCAGTTGAGTAATTGACAGTGGCAAAGAAAGTTCAAAACATAGAAACTTACAGCAGCGGGTACTGTTGCCGATTTTCACGACATTCCCTTTTATATTTGAAAATGAATAATCAAATATACCTGATTCAATGACAAAATTAGAAGAATAAAATTGTTTTCCAAAGAAAAAATGAAATGTCTGAAAACGTTTATAATAGTTTATAAAATATTTTTTTTGTATCTTTCGGATTTTAAAAAAAGATATCTTTTTTAATGAATATTCGCACAAAAATACCTTTGTTTACAAGTATCATTGTATTTATTACAATTGTTGCCGTAACTGTATTTTCCGTATGGGAATATCGTAATAAAACTTTAGAAAGTATTGATTCCTATAAGCAAGAGCAAACCGAAATTATTAAAAAACAGCTTGAAGATAATGTAAACAGTGCTTATAAAATTTTAGATAAAGCTTGGTCAAAGATTTCATCGTCTAATCATAAACACTTGGTTTTATTAAATGATTTTCCTTCTGAATTAAAATATGCTGTTCGTGATATTGAACAAATTACTTTCGGAGATGCCGGTTATATATGGCTTAATGAAGTTAAGCCGCCCTATACGGTAATTATGCACCCTGTTAAACCCGAAATGAACGGAACGGTGCAAGTATTTTATATTCAGGATACCAAACAAAACGTATATGAAGCATTTGCTGATGTTATCAATAAAAACGGAGGTGCCGGATTTTTGAAATATGATTATTATAAACCCGGAACGAATGAACGTATTCCTAAGTTAAGTTATATCAGATTATTTGAACCTTTGGGCTGGGTAATCGGGACAGGTGTTTATGTGGATTATATTGATGCAATGGTTACACAAAAGACGGCTGAACTTAATAAACAAACAAATCGTTTAATCAGTGTTGTTGTTATATTCGGTTTAATTTTAATATCGGTTGCATCGCTTAGTTTGTTTTATTTCGGAAAATCAATCAGTGATTCGATTTCAAATGTGAAGCAGAAATTATTTGAAATGTCAAAAGGTCATGTTCTTGAAGTTGAGCAAATTAAAAGGAATGATGAATTGGGAGAAATGCTTAACTCTTTAAATGATTTAATTTTCGGGCTAAATCAATATGCTGATTTTTCTTTAGAAATAGGACAGGGAAATATTGATGCTGAATTTAAACCTTTAAGTTCTGATGATAAACTCGGAAATTCTTTATTAGACATGCGTGAAAGTATTAAAAAAGCTTCGAATGAGGAAGAAAAGAGGCGATTTGAAAATGAACGGCGCAGCAAAGCAAATGAAGGTTATGCTATGTTTTCTGAATTGGTAAGGAAAGGGAGCAAAGATATTGCAGAGTTATCCTATGATATTATAAGCAGTTTAGTTGATATGCTTGGTGTTAATCAAGGCGGAATTTTTATGATTAATGACGAATCAGAAGAAAAATATCTGGAATTAACAGCATCTGTTGCATACGGAAGAAGAAAATATCAAGAAAAAAAGATTTTTATAGGAGATGGTTTAGCCGGTGCGTGTGCTTATGAAAAGAAAAAGATTTATGTTACAAATGTTCCCGATAATTATGCAGAGATACGTTCCGGCTTAGGAACGGCAAATCCGAAAACAATTCTTATTGTACCCTTGGTAACAGAAGATTATTTAGTAGGTGTTATTGAATTGGCTTCTCTGAAAGAAATTGATGATTTTAATATTGAATTTACCGAGAAAGTTACCGAAACAATTGCAGCATCATTGTTTGCTGCAAAAATAAATGCAAAAACAAGTCAATTGCAATACGAATACGAAAAATTATTATCTGAAAATAATAAAGTAACTGCAACGCTTGTTGAAAAAGAAAAAGAAATTAAACATTTTAAACGAATTATAAACGATATGAAAGAAAATAAATCAATTCTTTCCGTTAAATAATTGCTTAATATAAACAGTAAAAATAAATGCCGAGTTTTAAAAAAATATTAATTAATACTTTCGGATTGAAATCGGAAGAGTTGAATAAATTTTTATTATTATTTTTCCATTCCTTTTTTGTCGGATTGTTTATAGCTTTTTATTTTGTTCAGGCAAATTCGGTTTTTATTCGAGACTACGGGAGTGAACATTTACCTTATGCCTATTTAACAGCAGGTCTTTTCGGGTATATTATTTCTACATTATATTCATGGTTTCAACAAAAAGTAAAAAGCAAAAATTTGTTTGTTTCTGCTTTAGCTTTTATGCTGATAATCAGCCTATTTGCCAGACTTTCTTTAAGCTTTGTTAATCCGAAATATCTCAGTTTTTTTGTTTTTATTTGGGCATGGCCGTTTATCTCTTTAGTCGGAATTGAATCCGGCGGATTAGCATTACGTTTGTTGAATTTAGTGCAAGTAAAACGTTTATTCGGCATGATTAATATGGGCGGAGTTATTGCATCAATTTTGGGCTATTTAATTATTCCGGTATTGTCAAAATTCATCGGTACATCTTACAATTTATTGTTTATTTCAGCAGGAAGTCTAATAGTTGCTGTGCTGATTTTATTAAAAATTTATAAAAAATTTCCCGAACAAAAAGAAAAGGAAAAAGTTGCAAAAGAAAAAATTGATACAAGCTTTAGGAGTTTAATAAAAGATAAGTATTTCAGATTGATTTTTTTATCTGCAACAATCTCAATGACTGTTATTTATATAACAGATTTCGGGTTTCTTTCAGCAATTAAAGTTCAGGAAGCAAATTTATTTGTCAAAGAAGGTTCCGTAGCTTCGTTTATTGCATTGGTATTTGCCGGATTAAAAATAGGCGAACTTTTAATTTCATATTTTTCAAGTCGAATATTGGTAAAATACGGTGTCAAATTAGGACTTATTGTTTTACCTTTATCACTTACATTAATTGTTTTTATTTCTCTGATTTCCGGTTTTACGATTGGGACTGTAAGTATCATGTTTTTGATATTGATGACTTTGAATAAATCAATGGAACGAATTATGCGTCGCGGTTTAGACGATCCGTCTTTTAATATTTTATATCAACCTTTGCCGGCTTCACTTCAATTTGCCGTACAATCGAAGGTTGGTGTAGTCATGCAATTTGCTATTGCCATTGCCGGTGCTTTGCTTTTGGGTTTGAATTTAATTCTGAATTTAGGTGACGGTTTCAGCTTGGAATATTATCCGTTATTTTTCTTGCCTATTTTAATTATTTGGGTTTTTGTTGCAAGGAAATTGTATATGGCATATAAAAATAAACTCCGAGAAATTCTTAAAGAATTAACTTCACAAAAACAAAAAGAGACATCAAAATATCGATACGGAACTGAAGTGCTTTCCAAAAAATTTAAAAAGTTTAATGATGATGTGGTTCGTTTGAGTGTAACAATTTTAGCCGAAACAAATCCGGGAATTTTTGAACCTTATGCGTCGTCATTGTTAAAGAAAAACGATGAATTGATTAATAAAGCTATTTTAAAAAGTATTGACGTAACATGGCGTGACAGAATATTAAAACAAATTAAATCTCAATTCAAAAATACCAAGGACAAAGAAGTCAAAGAATGTGCCGACAGAGCTTTATCATTATTATCTTTTGAAGATATAAAAGATTTGAATAAAAAAGATATTGTAAAATTATCGAAATCAAACAAACCGGAAGATGAAATAAAACTCGTAAAATATTTAGCTAAAAATCCGGATTTCGAGAATATCGAGAATCATTTATTAAAATTATTTAATTCTAAAGATAAGTTGGTTGTTAATTCTGCAATCCGATTGGCTTCAGGAATAAAATCGGAAAAATTAATTGTTAAAATGACCGAATTCCTTGAATCTACCGCATATTATCATATCAGCACGGCTGCATTACTGGATATCGGCGAAAAGACCTTGCCTTTTTTAGATAAAATGTATGATAAAACACAGAAGGAAGCAATTAAATTAAAAATAATTGAGATTTATGCGAAAATGGGTTCCGGAACGGCAAAATCCTTAATTGTCAAAAAAATAAACAATCCCTCAAGAAAAATTCAAATCTCCGTAATTTGGGCTTTATATTATTGTAAATATCAAGTTAATGATTCTGAAGAGAAAATTATAAAAGATAAAATTTTTAATGTTATTGATAATTTATTAAGAATTTTTGTTTCAATTAGTGACATTAAACAAGAAAAGAATACTTTGAAATTATTTTTGGCTTTAGATCAAGAAAAAGAAACCAATTATGAATTACTGTTTAATCTATTAAGTTTTTTACATGAACCCAGAATTGTAAATTTAATAAAGAAAAATATTATCGGTAAAAATACGATTTATGCTTTGGAATTGATTGATAACTTTATTGAACCTGATTTAAAACCCTATATTATTCCGATTTTTGATGATATTTCAACACCGCAGAGAATAAAAAAACTGTCAAAATATTTCCCTCAAAAGAAGATGGACTTTAATCAAAGATTAAAATGGTTAGTTACTTTAGATTATGATAAAATAAGTACATGGGCGCTTACAAAAACGATTGAAATGACGGAGCGTGTTCACAGAAGCAAATCTAAAAATGAAATTTCAAAAGAAGAGCATACATACAATGACATAAAACCGTGGACAACCGAGAATACGAATAAAGTGTTAAAACAAATTCGACGAAGTGAATTGCCGGATGAAGTTTTTTTATGCCTTTTTCATCCGGATGAATTGATATATACTACGGCAGCAAAAATTGTATATAATGAAAATCCTCAAAAGTGTTTTGATTATTTAAACAGAATGTCTCCCGAAAAGCAAGTTTTGGTTCAAACCCTTTCGGAAGGCGGAACTTTACTTGAAGATAAAGTGAAATTATTAAGGCGATATCAATTATTTTTTAGTATCCCGGATTATTTATTAGTAGATTTGGCAAGAATAATAACCGTCCATAATCTTGAAAAGAATGAGAAAATATATTTCGAATCTGATACATCCGAACAAATTTTAATCCTTATAAGAGGAGAATTAGAAGAAGATACGGACGGAAAGAAGAAATTTTCAAAAAAAATAATTATTACACCCGGTATGAATATTGAAAGTCAAACAAAATATTTAAGAGCAACTAAAAAAACGGTTGTATTATCGGCAAATCGACATGAATATTTTAATTTGTTAGTTGATAATACCGGAATATTACAACATATTTTTGAAATTATTCAAAACTGATAAAAACCCGAAATTATGCAATGTATTATTATTGATGATGATAAAGTTTCTCGATTGGTTATCGAGAAATACATAAAAAAAACAGATTTTCTGGAATTAACTGAAACTTTCGATAATGCAGTAGATGCGGCGAATTTCTTCAACAGTAAAAATAAAACGGAAATAATATTTTTAGATATTGAAATGCCGGGAATGAGCGGGGTCGAATTTTTGGAAATTCTGGATAATTTACCGCAAATTATTATTGTTTCGGCAAAAGAAAAATATGCTTTACAAGCAATTGAATATGATGTTACGGATTATTTATTGAAACCCGTCAGTTATTCCAGATTTTTGAAAGCAGGAACAAGAGCAAAAAATAAATATGAAGAAGAAGCTGCTAAATTAAGCCCTGAAGGGATTTTTATTAAAAGCAGTTCTTCATCTTTTGTAAGATTGTTTTATGATGATGTTCTTTTTATTGAAGCTATGGAGAACTACGTACTCATTCAAACAACGACTAAAAAACATACCATCCATTTTACGATGAAAGCTCTTTTGGATAAATTACCGTCGGGAAAATTTATTCGTGTACATCGTTCTTTTATCGTGAACAGAGATAAAATTGAACGAATTGAAAATAATTTGATTTTTATGCAATCTCTTGAAAAAAGTAAATCCATTCCTTTATCTAAATCATATAAAGATGATTTTATGAAGAAATTAAATATCGTTAATAAATAAAATATAAAAAAATGAATAAGGAATTATTAAATTTAGAACCAAAAGAAGTATGGAAGAATTTTGTTGAATTAACAAAAATTCCGAGACCTTCGAAAAAAGAAGCCCGAATTATAAAATTTATGGAAGATTGGGCTGAAGAGCGTGGTTTGGAACATCTTACTGATGAAGTAGGGAATGTTATAGTAAAAAAATCGGCAACTAAAGGTTATGAAAACCGCAAAGGCATTATTTTACAAGGTCACTTGGATATGGTACCTCAAAAAAATAATGATATCGATCATGATTTTGAAAAAGATCCCATTACAGCTTATGTTGACGGTGATTGGGTGACTGCAAAAGGAACGACTCTCGGTGCCGATAACGGAATGGGTGTTGCTGCAGCAATGGCAGTGTTAGAATCAAAAACACTGGAACACGGACCGATTGAAGTTTTAATGACAATTGACGAAGAAACCGGAATGACCGGAGCATTTAATTTGAAATCCGGTTTATTAAACGGAGATATTCTAATGAATTTAGATTCTGAAGATGAGGGTGAATTGTATATAGGCTGCGCCGGCGGAATTGATGCTACGGCATATATGAAATATAAAGAAGAGAAAGTTCCGAAAAATCACAAGGCATTTAAAATTACCGTAACCGGATTAAAAGGCGGTCATTCAGGAGTTGACATTCCTTTGCAAAGAGGTAATGCCAATAAAATAATATTCCGTTTTTTGCACAATTTATCAGGAAATGCAAAAATCAGATTGGCAAGTATTTCAGGCGGTGATATGCGGAATGCTATTCCTCGTGAAGCCGTTGCTGTTATTACCGTTAAAGAAAGTGATATTAATAAATTAAATAAATATATTGAAGAATTTAACGGAATTGTTAAAGCTGAATTAAGAGTGGCAGATCCCGGTGTTCAACTTTTAACGGAGGCAACTGAAATGCCGAAATTTGTTATTGAAAACAAAGTCGCAAAAAAATTGTATAAAGCTATAAGAGCTACACCGCACGGAGCACAACGTTTTCTTGACGAAATGGCTGATGTCCCTGAAACATCTACCAATTTGGGTATCGTAAAATCTGAAAAAGGGAAAATAATGGCTGCAAATCTTATCAGAAGTTCAGTCGATTCGTCAAAAGACGCTCTTGCAAAAGATATTTCAGCTTTATTTAAATTGGCAGGTGCAAAAGTTAAACTATCCGGAGAATATCCGGGATGGAAACCCGATTTTGATTCTCCGATTTTGGCTGCAATGAAAAAATCATACAATGAAAAATACGGTAAAGTGCCGGCTGTAAAGATTATTCATGCAGGTTTGGAATGCGGAGTTTTGGGAGCAACTTATCCGAATTGGGATATGATTTCTTTCGGACCGACTATTCGTTTTCCGCATTCACCCGATGAAAAAGTGAATATTGAAACTGTTGCAAAATTTTGGGATTTCTTAAAAGAAACACTTAAAAATGCACCGGTAAAATAGCGATATTTGAAGTTCAGATAATATGCCTCGCTGTTTTGCGGGGCATCTTTCACTATAATAAAATCTTATGAAACGTCCGTGATTAAATAATTATTAAATCACATAAGGAAATGATTATTTAATCCCGGTATGTTCCGTATGACCTTTAAAAATATAGAAATAAACATATGAAACACCCGGTATAAAAGCTTAACACCCAAAGGGATGATTAATGCACGAACATGCCTTTGCAGAATAAAAATAAGCCGGCATGCGGGTGTTCCTATAAGATCTTTGAAAATTATAAAAGTAGACACATGAAAAAGAAGAATATCACAACCGTTACCTATGAGTATGATTCGGTTGAT
>JAOZQB010000206.1:0-2504 GCA_029932445.1 Bacteroidales bacterium
TGCAATTACACAATGCAAATCTTTGGAATGACTTGTTAAGCGGTATATTAATTGCTGTTGCCGGATACGGAGCAATAGACGGAACAAATAAAACAACTACGGTTTCATAAAATTCCTGACATATCAATTTTTCTTGCTAAGCTGTCTTCGGGCAGCTTTTTTTATTTGAAATATGATGCTCAAAATTTAATCCGGTATTTATAAATGAATTGTCCGCAATAAATTAATGAGATTGTCGCAAGCTGTCTTTACATGACCTATAAAATTAAAATTGGAAACTTCGCAGAAACACGTTGCGTATGTCTCTTGTAAACGGGCATCTTTTTATTTGGCTTTTTCTGTCATTCCTAATGTCTGTTCGTTTCCCGTATCTCACATCAATTCATCAATTGAGAATTTGCACTTCGCATTATAATTTCTTTATTTTCAATAATATAGATATTTCAAGCAAGAAAATGAGAAATCAAACTTCCCGGTTTAACCGTATTTTTAATTGTGATTTTTCTGTCAAAACTTGTAAGTAATTGTTAATTAATTGAATATGTCTTTTGGCATAAGCATTGCATTTTAATAAGCAGAATAATTATAACAAATTAAAATAAATGTTTAACTAAAATAAAGGAGGACAAAATTATGTGGAAATCATGGACAAACGGAATTCTCGGAACTTGGTTGGTAATAGCAGCTTTTTTAAGCTTCAGCCCGACCGGAAACATGTGGAACAATTTAATTACCGGTTTAATTGTCGGTATAATCGGTTTTGCAATGATTAAAGAAAAACCATGGCAAGGA
Source organism: Bacteroidales bacterium (assembly GCA_029932445.1). Lineage (GTDB taxonomy): Bacteria > Bacteroidota > Bacteroidia > Bacteroidales > JAADGE01 > JAADGE01. Next base: position 793 of record JAOZQB010000206.1, read on the forward strand.
TGGACAGCCGGAATTGTAGGAGCATGGGTATTTATTGCAGCATTTATTCCGGCTTTGCAATTACACAATGCAAATCTTTGGAATGACTTGTTAAGCGGTATATTAATTGCCGTTGCCGGTTACGGTGCATTAGGACATTTGGATGATACTAAACATCACGATGTTTCCCATGCCTGAAAAAATTCCTTGATTTATCTTGAGCTGCCTTAGGGCAGCTTTTTTATTCTCCCTGAATATGTTTTAAAAAACAAAACTTTTTTTTGCATCTAAAAAAAAAGGTATAATTTTGCAAGTGATTACTCACTTATATTAATAATTGTAATAATATGAAATACAGAGTTTTAATATTTATATTTATAGCTTTCGGGTTGAATATAAATGCACAAAATAAGATTGTTGACAGCACTCAATTTAAAAGAAATTTTTATACTTCAACAAATGTAAGACCCGTTAATATTGAAAAAGGAAATTATCTGTTCAGTGCGCAGGCAACTTTTAAAAAATATTATAAAGCATTTAATCCGCAAAGCGGAAGTGTTGAAAAACTGTCGGATAAAGTTGTCTTAAACGATGCTGCATTAAATTTAACAGCAATTTACGGTATCGGTAATAAAATAAATTTAATTGCATTTTTACCGATTAAAGATTTTCATCATTATTCACCAATGAATTTTTCAAAAGGAATAGGCACAGGTGATATTACGATCGGCGGAAATTATAATCTTCTGAACAATTCTGCAAATGCCGTCAGCTTGCGTTTAGATTTCGGATTTCCTACAGGGAAAAGTGCAAATTTAAGCATGCAGGATATTCCTATCGGAACCGGAGCATTCACATCACGATTGACAGCCGAAGGTTTACATTCTTTTAAAAAAACAGATTTTATTTATGCCGCATATTATGAATACAGAACACCGAATTCATCGGGAATAAATATAGCGGATGAAACCGGTATTTATGCCTTTTTTCAAAATAATTTCACTACGGAATACGGAAATTTCGGTTTTGAATACGGCTTAATCGGCAATATTCAAATTCCTGCTGCCGATATTTCCGGCAATATAACTGCACAATTATTTATCGGAGCAAATTATGCTTATAATGAAAATATTAATATTCGCCTCAGCGTGCCTTATACCGTTTTTCAACAAAATGCTTTTTTAACGGATTACACGGCTCTTTTACAATTTGATTATTTATTGAATAAAAACAAAAAACAATGATACGAAGAATTTTAGTCCCGATGGACCCGTCGGAATATTCAAAATCAGCTTTGCTTTATGCAGCAAATATTGCACAAAAACAACAAAGCGAAATTGAAGGAATGACTGTTATTGATATCCCTGATATTGAAGATGTAGTAACAACTTTTTTACCGCTTCCGCAAGGAACGGAAAAAAGAATTGCTCACGAAAACGAAATGATAAACGATGCGCGTCAAAAATCCGGTAAATTATTACATGAATTCGGTACTTTTTGCGATGAACATCGAATTTTTTGCACAAGAAGACAATACGAAGGAAAACCGGAAAATGTCATTCTCAAGGAAAGTAAATTTTTTGATTTAGTTATTATCGGAATGCGAACGTATTTTCATTTTGAAACAGATTATAAAGCCGGTCATTCGCTTGAAAAGTTATTAAATCATACGATAACTCCGATAATGGCTGTTCCTAAAAAATTCAGACAAGTAAAAAAAGTTCTGATCGCAA
>JAOZQB010000206.1:2514-5016 GCA_029932445.1 Bacteroidales bacterium
ATTCCGAGTTTGAAATCACCTTATTGATGCAAGCCGAAAATGAAGAAAATGCCATGCATGAAATGAATAATGCCGAAGATTATATTAAACGTTATCGCGATATTCCGATTAAGAAAGTCTGGACAAGAAATAATCTTATTACCGTTGTTGATAAAGATTTTATAAGCCAATCGGATATTGTCGTATGCGGATTTCACAGCAATAATATTCTCGGAAAATTTAAATTGGGTTCTTTCCCTAAATATTTAATAGAAAGAAACGATACAGCAGCATTTATATGTCAGTAATTAAAACTTTTTAAAATGAATAAGATGTTAAAATATACAGGATTAATTGTTATTGCACTTGCAATGTTTTCCGCTTGTACGGAAAAAAACGATAGCGAAACTCAAAAAGTTCCTCGTTATATGGGTTACATTGAAAACACACAATTAAATGTTACAACCCGAATGCCGGGAAAAATTACGGCAATATATGTTGATGAAGGTGACACAGTTAAAGAAAGTCAAAAAGTAGCACAATTAGATACTCGCGAAATTCTGGCAAACAGAAAAGCAATGACCGCACAATTGGCAAATATTCTTAAAAATAAAAGACGATTGGAAAATTTGTTTACTGCAGGTGCTGTTTCTCAACAAAAAGTTGATATGATTGAAACGCAATACGAGGTTTTGATGAACAAAATAAATGCCTTGGATACAAAAATTGAAGATATGACAATCACAAGTCCTATTGACGGTATCGTAAACGTAAAAATTTTGGAAGTCGGACAAATGATGCCTCCCGGAATGCCGGTTGTTATCGTTACCGACCCGAAAGGCACTTGGGCAAGATTTTCGGTTCCCGAAACCTGTATCAATCAAATTAATTTAGGGCAAGTATTTGATTTAGAAACCAATATACCCGATTTAACTCTCAAGGGAAAAGTTATATCAATTCTTCCTATGGCAACTTTTGCAACACATACACCTACGACTTTGCGTGACGACAGAGATATCAGAAGTTTTGACGTAAAATTAAAAATCATTGCAAATCAAATGCAGTGTAAACCCGGAATGTCCGCATTTCTGACATTAAAACCGATTGAAAAAATATCGGATAATAAAAAGAAAAATTAAACAGAACAGCAATGAAACCATTGAAATTAATTGCAACAATAATACTTCGTATTATTTTGATTTCTGCAGCATTAGTATTTTTTTTCAGCTTATCGGCTGAGATGTATTCCAAAAGTTCTGCCACAGACATAAAAATCGGAATATGCGATCAGGATAACAGTTCGCTCAGTCGTTCAATTATTCATAATATCCGAGCATCTCAATATTTTCAAATCAGTGAAAATGCTGTAAGCTACAAAGAAATTCAAAAAATGATTGATGCCGGAAAAATTGATGTCGGTGTTGTTATTCCGTACGGAACATACAAAGATGTTATTAATAAACACAGTGTTAATATTCTGGCTGCCATCAACGGAACGGCAAATCCCGGTGTTTCTAAAACCGCTCTTATGATGTTGAATAAAATCATTATGACGATGGATAATCAATTAATGATGAAAGTAAGAGTTGACGATCTGGGAAGTATTCCCAATGTAAGACACGCTAAAACACCGCCTTTAATGATTAGTGAGCGTGTTTTTTACAACCCTTCGTTTTCTATGGAAGCTCCTATGTTGCCTGCATTTATGGGCTTAGCCATGCAAATTGTTTCTATGTTGATTGTTCTTTTCGGGATACTTGCAAACTTGAAAATAATGCGGGTAAAGTTTAAACATTTAACGTCAGCAAGACAAATGCCTGTAAAAGCAATTATTCCGCCTTTTATTATTTCATGGATAATTGTAGGCACTTCTATTACAACAGCTTTTTTTTCAACCATGTATCTTTTTGGTGTTCCGTTTACGCAGCATACGATTGTTGAAGTTACTAAAATAATTTTCTTATTTGTTTTGGCCATGGAGAGTATCTCATTTTTCTTAGTATTGAACATTAAGAACGGAGCCATACTTGCAGGAATAATTACCTTAATAGTTATGCCCGCATTTATGTATTCCGGTTTTTTGGTTCCGTCGGAACAGATGCCGAATTTACCGAATATTATCGGCGAATATTTCCCGTTAAGGCATTATTTGAGAGCACTTTATCCTGTTTTTAACAGACATCAGGAGATTACAACGGTTTATCATCACTTAAATATGTTATGGAAATTTGTCGGAATATTTCTGGGACTTTCGATTTTTTCCGTAATAATCGGACAAATTGAAGCAAAAAGAAAAATGAAAAAAATAAAAGAAGTATCACAAGATAATGAATAATTTGACTTTTAAACGTTCGAAGTATTTTAAAACGTCTTATGAAAATAACAGAAATATATCAAATATCAAAAAAATGAAGAAAGCAGCAATAATTCTGATTATAATAAGTGTAATTGTTCCGATTACGGGAACATACGCTCAAAAAACCATCACTTTAGAAGATGCAATAAATACGGCATTAGAAAATA
>JAOZQB010000207.1 GCA_029932445.1 Bacteroidales bacterium
ACTCTTTTCCACGAAGTAAAACTTGCCGAAGTTAAAACTTTTCGTTTTTGAGAATAAGAAACACTGTTAACATCATAATCCGGATTTTCGTATAACACGGTATCTTCTTTTCCTTCGGAAAGATTAAAACGAATAATCGCACTTTTATCTCTGCCGATATTCGATGAACCGATTAAATTTTTATTATCAAAAGTAAAAAATTGCGGACTGAAACTTTCTTTAAAGTTCGTTGTCAAAATTGTTTGCCACGGATCTTTTTCGGTTTCTCTGTATAATAATGCGGAATTAATCCCGTCAACAATTGCCGTTGCAACTCGTAATTTACCGTCATGGTCAAACAACCAAGATTGAATATTACCCGGATTTTCTGCCAAAAGTTCCAAACTTCCGTCTGTTAAATTTAATCTGTAAGGATCAAAAACTTGCGGATTTCGTTTATTCATCGAAATAATTACTTCATCCGGATTATCTGGCAAATCATCAATAATCATTGACCTTACGCCGTCAAAATCCGTTAAACATTTCGGATCGCTGCCGTCAATATTTACTATGTATATTTTATAATTTTCATCACCGCCGTTATCTTTCAAATACAATATTTGATCGTTATTAGGCCAAAAATATCCGGCAATATTTCGATCGGTTTCGCTTGTCAGTTGAATAACGGAATCTTGTCCTCTTTTTTGAATAAAAACATTCATACGTTTCTCATACGGTGCCATATAAGAAAAATAATTTCCGTCAGGCGATATTTGATACGATGTTTTGTCCGGATTTTTAAAAAAATCCTCTAAGGCAATTTTTTTTGCTTTCACTATTGTTTTTTCATTTTCATTATTACAACTGCTTATAATCATTAGGCTGATTATCACAGTTAAACCTACTAATAAATTGATTTTTTTCATGCCGGATAGTTTATGATTTTGTGAAAAATATTTTATACAAAATAACAAATAATTTATTAAATTACATAAGAAAAAAGTTAAACAGCATTAAAGTAATGATAAAAACCGTAAATGTTCATAAACACTTTGCAAGATTGACTAAATATATTAAATTTGCATCCCTTTTTTACAAAATTTACTTACCGATATTACAATTATAATATGGAAAATTATATAAAAAAAATTAATGAATTAGCTGAAAAATACAGAGATTACACAGCTGAAAATTTATCAAAAATCGTTAAACTCCAATCTGAAAGTATGGGTGAAGAGCTTGTACAAAAAGAATTGAAGCGACAAATGGAAGAAGCCGGTTTCGATAAAGTCAGAATTGACGGGCTCGGAAATGTTATCGGACGTGTCGGGAACGGCAAAAAAGTGTTAGCTATTGATGCACACATGGATACCGTTGGACAGGGAAATCCTGAAAATTGGTCATTCGATTGGCTTTCGGGCGAGATTAAAGACGGTTTTGTTCACGGTCGCGGAAGTGTTGACCAAGAAGGCGGTGCAGCATCTTTTGTTACGGCAGGAAGAATTTTAAAAGAACTCGGATTTGATAAAGATGTTACCGTATTATTCACGGGAACGGTTATGGAAGAAGATTGCGACGGCCTTTGCTGGAATTATTTGATTGAAGAAGAAAATATTAAACCTGATTTTGTTATCAGTACCGAACCGACCAACCTTAATATATACAGAGGACATCGCGGACGTATGGAAATAAAAGTGAAATTTAACGGAATTTCATCGCACGGATCGGCTCCCGAAAGAGGTGAAAATGCAATATACAAAGCATCACGTGCCGCATTGGAAATTGAAAAATTACACGAAAACCTGGCTTTTGATGAATTTCTCGGAAAAGGTTCGGTTACTATCAGCCAATTTAAATCCGGAAGTCCGTCCTTGTGTGCCGTTGCCGATTATGCCGAATTGTATCTCGACAGACGATTAACATGGGGCGAAACAAAAGAAAGTGCCGTTGCCGAAATTGAAAAAATTGCAAAACCCCTCGGCGGTACTGTAGAAGTGCCTTATTACGAAGAAACTGCTTGGACAGGTTTGACTTACGGAATGGAAAAATATTTCCCGACTTGGAAATTAGAAGAAGACCATCCTTTTGTTCAAACCGGTAAAAAAACTTATGAAGCTCTTTGGAACAAAGCCCCAAAAATCGACAAATGGACGTTTTCAACCAACGGAGTAACAATAAGAGGAAAACACGGTATTCCCGTTATCGGTTTCGGACCGGGCAATGAAGTAATGGCTCACGCACCCAACGAAAAAGTACCGATTGATCATCTTGTAAAAGCAAGTGCTTTTTATGCTGCTTTTGCTTATTTTATTTAGAAGAAAGAAAAAAGTTAAAAGGGAAAAGTAACTTGTGACCGGTTTAAAAAACAGCACAAAACGTCATTCTTAACTTGTTTCATAATCTTTGTAAAATTAATTAAATTAAAATCAGTTCCGTGCTTCAACGCGGAACTGACAAATAAAAATGAAACAACTTTTTTTCACAATATTATTTTGAAAGGGAAAAGTTAATTATAAAGTTAATAACCTGTGCCGCGCTGTAGCGTGGCACGGATAAAAAAACATGAAGCAATTATTATTTACAATATTATTTTTTCTTATAACCGGGATTTCTTTTTCGCAAACGGTGGTAAAAGGAACTGTATACATACCTGTAGAAAAAAATTATTGCGATTTATATTCAAAAGTAAAAACTAAGATATTCTCGGGAGTTATTGTTTCTGAAAAAGGCACATCAAATGCAACAATAACATTAAAAAACGGTAAATTTAGTTTAACATTAACAAAAAAAACTTTTCCTGATACAATTTTAATTTCATATACGGGATATAAAAATAAAGAAATTATTATTAATCATCCAAAAGATACTTCAGTTTTAGTTACATTAAATTTAGATTCTTATATCTCTGATGAAACAGTTTGTTATTCATTTACTAATTTTTCAATTTATTCATCATCAAACAAATATACACCGTTCGGTTTAGGAATTAAATTTCATTTTATTAATCCTTTTTTCAGAACTAACTTATTTACTTCATATAATTATTCAACAAACCGATTAAATAATAAATTTAATGAATTAAAGATAGGCATTCATAATTATTATTACAATTTTTCAATCGCATATACTCATCAACAATATCTTTTTAATGATAATAACATTAATCTTAAAAGAAATATAATTTATTTAAAAAAATATTGCAATGATTTAAAAATCTATCCTACAATAGCTTATTCTTACAATATTGATAATATTAATAACAATTTATTTTCTGCATATAATATTTCAGTTGAAAAAAGAATATTAAAAACACCTAATTTTTATTTAATAGGAGGTATTGAATTTTATGATAATATTTCATATCAAGCTGGCGGAATGATTTTTTTTTTCATAAAAAAACATATAGCAGCAATATCAATTAATTATGATACATTTATGGATTATAACTTTTTGAATGTTTCTTTGCGTATTAATTTTATCAATATCCCTTATTGGCCTTTTAGATTTAGACGATATTAATAATTTAAAATTCAAAAATATGGATAAAATAAAAAATTTAGTTGACAAAATAGCCTCACTGCAAGCAAAAAACCTTTACGACAAAGACTTTTTGCTTACATGGGAAAAATCGGAAGACGATTTAAAACAAATACTTTTAATCGCCGAAACTTTAAAAGAAATGCGCGACAACAACATCTCACCGAAGGTGTTCGACAGCGGTTTGGCAGTTTCCCTTTTCAGAGATAACTCCACCAGAACGCGTTTTTCTTACTCGTCGGCGGCAAGTCTGCTCGGTCTTTCCGTTCAGGACTTGGACGAGAAAAAAGCACAAATAGCCCACGGCGAAACGGTTCGCGAAACGGCAAACATGATTTCATTTCTGACGGAAGCCGTCGGTATTCGCGATGATATGTATCTCGGTGCCGGTGAAACCTATATGCGTGAATTCGGCGATGCATTAACAGACGGATTTAAGCAAGGTGTTTTGCCTTCGCGTCCTACAATCGTAAACTTGCAAAGTGATGTTGACCACCCGACCCAATCAATGGCAGATTTACAACATTTAATAAAACATTTCGGAGGGCCGGACAAATTAAAAGGGAAAAAAATTGCCGTTTCTTGGGCTTATTCGCCGAGCTACGGAAAACCTTTATCGGTTCCGCAAGGTATTATCGGTTTAATGACACGTTTCGGAATGAACGTTTCTTTGGCATATCCGGATAACTACAATTTAATTCCGGAAGTGGAAAAAATTGCGGCAAAACAAGCAAAAGAAAGCGGCGGAAGTTTTGAAGTCAGTAACTCGATGCAACACGCTTTTAAAGATGCCGATATTATTTATCCGAAAAGTTGGGCTCCTTACTGGGTTATGGGCAAACGCACCGACTTGCTTCGTAACAACGACCATGAAGGATTAAAAAAACTTGAACAACAAGCTCTTAAAGAAAACGCACAACACAAACAATGGGAAGTTAACGAAGATATGGTAAATCTTACAAAAGATAAAAATGCTCTTTATATGCACCCGCTTCCTGCTGATATTTCCGATTTAAATTGCGAAAACGGTGAGGTTACAAATGCAATATTCGAACGTTACCGAATCGAAACATACAAAGAAGCAGGTTGGAAGCCGTACATTATTGCGGCAATGATTTTTGCCGGTAAGTTTAAAAATCCGGGAGAAACTTTTGAAAATATTTTAAAAATAAATCAAAAGAGAGTCTTTTAAATATCTTTTCATTTGTTTTCATATAAACATTGCCGAAGTTTAAAACTTCGGCAATGTTGTTTATATAATCTTGATTTCAATATTTTTCCCTTTACAATAATTAACAAACAGACTGCTGATTTCTGTTAATTCATTCTCAAAATTATCATGTCCTCCGAAATTTATCACTATCAAAAATATTCGTGAAGTATTTTCAGTAATCATCGTTCGTACCGAATCGGAAGTAGGGCTGCCGAATGCGGATTTTTCATCTCTGAAAACAGGCAGATTTTCTATATTCATTTTTCCTCG
>JAOZQB010000208.1:0-2076 GCA_029932445.1 Bacteroidales bacterium
GGGTCTATGTTGATTTAGGCGAGGAAAAATATTTCATAAACCCTAATAGGGGTTTAATAATAATAACCTTATGTGCAACATAAGGTCAATATAATGCAAAAAACAGAACTCCGACAAGAGTTCAACACCCTTAGTGTTGATGTTTCTAATTCATTCATTATCTGCAGATTGCATCTGTAGTTATTATTGTTTTACTGCTTTACAGTAATAAAAAATATTATAATATCTATTTTGCAGATAATTTATACCCGCCTTAATCAACATAGATCCTTTTTTTATTTACAATTGAATAAATCAATAAACAAAATAGTTATGAATATTATCTCTTAACTTCTAATATTTCCATATTTAAGAAATCTCTGTCTCTGATATCAAAACGAATTGCCGTTCTGACCTTATGCATCCCCTGATTTACCGTATGCTCCGGGATTGATGTGTAAACAATTTATTTTTTCTTCTGTTGTTACGAATACCGTTTTTATTTTGTTTCTTGAGAATTGTATAAAATTATATCCGGCCGTTCTTTTTTGAATTCTTAATTTATTTTGATATTTTAAAGAATTTGCCGGATTGATAAATTTTATTATTTGAAAGAAGTTTAAAAAAATAGACTCCGTTTGCTTTTTTTGAGATATCAAAATTAAAATTTTTCCCGTTTACTGAAGTTTGATAAACAATCTGACCGAAACAATTATATACTGTAAAATTACCATAAAGCGGGATTGATATTTCAACATTGTAGTTACCGAAACCGGGATTCGGAGAAATAATAACATTTGTAATATTTTCATTGTATTCAATACTGCCGTACACGTATATACAACCCGTATTAACCGAAATATCATCTGAATATATATCAATAGGAATATGACTTAAAACGCCTTCATCCGTTACGTTGAAATCAATTGCTTCACTTATAAAATCTATATTCGTAGTGTCTGAGGTTGTTGCCCACATACAATCTTGTTCGTTTCCCGTTGAGTCAATTTGAATAAGCCCGATATTTTCATTACTTGAATTAATATTTTTTTCACCATAAACAGGTCCGTTTCCGTATATTAAGTATTCGTTGTTGTCTGTTTCCGTTATTCCGCTTGGGTTGAGTATCAGTTCATTTGAGAATATAATACTACCTGTTGTATCTGTTTCTATAATACCGCTGCTCATAAGCATTTCATTTCCGAAAACAAAAATATAATGATTATTTGAAGAAAATAATAAACCGGCAGTTAAATTATTTGAATTTCCCCATCCCCAAGTAATGTATGATTTTTTCCAAATAATATTCCCCGAAAAATCAGTTTTTAATAAAGTTATAATTCCTTCGGTATTTATATATAATAATAATTTGTTGTTAATAATAATAAAACCATTTGCCTTTGCAGTATAATCATTTATGTAATATCTTTTTGCCCAAAGAAGATTCCCTTCTTCGGATATTTTTATCAATAAAGCACCATCATTTGAAGATGAGTAATAATCCCCGACAATAATATAATTTTGGTCAGGAAGTTGTTTAATTGAATAAACTGTATTTGCCGTACCGGACGAATACACTTTTGACCATTGAATGTTTCCGTTAAAATCAAGCTTTGCAGCAACTATTTTATTGCTGTTATTAGTTCCTGTTATAATAACACCGGAATCAGCCGTTTGGATGTTACCGGTAATTGATACTCTTTGATTATAATTGATTGTTTTTTTCCAAATTACTTGACCCTGTCTGTTTATTTTAATTCCTATTGCATTTTGTTTATCGGTTGATTCATTATAAATATTTCCGGATATAAAATAACAGGAATCTTTTGTTCTTATGATATTCTTTAAACGTAATCCGGGATAGCTTGATGAATAATTTTTATAAATTTTATTCCATTGGGGAATACATTCAGAATCTAATTTTATAATAAGACCTTTGGTATCAGATTGGTCTCCGACAATAATATACCCACTGTCATAAGATTTTGTTAATGAGGAAACTTGAATCCTATGTTCACCGGATAGTACTTTTGAAAAAGTATTTTGTTGAGCATTTGTAAAACTTGTTAAAATGACAGAAAATAATATCGGGAATAA
>JAOZQB010000208.1:2176-4988 GCA_029932445.1 Bacteroidales bacterium
AATAAATTCTTCCTTACAAATTTACCTTTTTACTTCCAATATTTCCATATTTTTAATATCTTTTTTATCAATTCCGAATCTTACGGCGGTTCGAACTTTATGAAAACCTGATTTACCGTATGCTCCGGGATTGATGTGTAAACAATTTATTTTTTTGTCGAAAATAATTTTTAAAATATGAGAATGTCCGCTAATAAATAAACGCGGCGGATTTCTGAATATTTCCGGTTTTACTTTTGAATCGTATTTTCCCGGATACCCGCCGATATGTGTTATCCAAACATCGATCTCCTCAATTCTGAAACGATTATGTTCGGGATATCTAATGCGAATGTCTTGTCCGTCAATGTTTCCGAACACGGCTCTGACAGGTTTTAAATATTGTAATTTTTTAAATACCGAATAATCTCCGATATCGCCGGCATGCCATATTTCATCAACATCTTTAAAGAAATCAAGTAATTTGTCGTCAATATGCCCGTGTGTATCCGAGAGTAATCCTATTTTTGTCATTTGTATTTTTTTGAAATAGCGAAAATAGAGTAATTTTGTCTGAAAATAAGAATTAATGCATATTTTTTACACCCCGGATATTGATACCGATTTTTATATACTTTCTGAAGAAGAATCAAAACATTGTGTTAAAGTTTTGAGAATGAATGTCGGAGAAAATGTGTTGCTGATTGACGGAAAAGGCAAACATTATACTTCAGAAATTATTGATAATCATCCGAAAAGATGTTCTGTGAAAGTAACGGATGTCGTTGAAAAACAAAATCGTAAAGGGTATAATTTTCAGATTGCAATTGCACCGACAAAAAATAATGTCCGTTTTGAAACTTTTCTTGAAAAAATTACTGAAATCGGTGTAGATGAGATTATTCCGTTTGTCAGCCGATTTTCGGAAAGAAAAAGCATAAAACCCGAGCGACTTGAAAAAGTTATCATTGCCGCAACAAAGCAATCAAAAGCGTTTTTTAAACCGAAATTTCATAATTTAACACGTTTTACGGAATTGATAAATACTGATTTCAAAGGTGAAAAATATATTGCACATTGTTACGATGCCGATACTAAAAAGTATATAAAAGAAGTTTACGAAAGTGGAAAAGATGTATTGATATTAATAGGTCCGGAAGGTGATTTTTCTAAAGAGGAAATTCAACGGGCTGTAACAAAAGGATTTGTCGAAGTCAGTTTGTCGGATGCACGTTTGCGAACTGAGACTGCCGGAATTGTTGCGGGCGTTATTATTGACTTTATGAATTAATTACGAATTACAAGTTATGAATTACGAATTACGAATTAAAAATTACAGTTTAAAATATCTTATTTTACTTGTCTTTTTAGTTTCCGGGTTTTCCGTGAAAAGTCAAAATACTTATAAAATTGCCTTATTAAAATACAACGGAGGCGGGGATTGGTATGCAAATCCTACATCTTTACCTAATCTGATTCAATTTTGTAATAAAAATATACATACCGAAATCAACAAAGAACCGGCAACGGTTGAAGTCGGCAGTCCGGAAATTTTTAATTATCCTTTTTTGCATATGACCGGACACGGAAATGTGATTTTTTCTCACGAAGAACAGAAAAATCTGAGAACTTATCTTCTCGGCGGCGGTTTCTTGCATATTGACGATAATTACGGAATGGATAAATACATCCGCAGAGAAATAAAAAAGCTTTTTCCGAATACCGAACTTGTTGAATTACCTTTTTCGCATCCGATTTTTCATCAAAAATATAATTTTCCGAACGGATTGCCGAAAATTCATAAACATGACGGAAAACGGCCGCAAGCATTCGGGATTTTTGTCGGTAATCGCTTAGTTTTACTTTATACTTACGAATGTGATTTAGGCGACGGCTGGGAAGACACCGAAGTGCATCATGATCCTGAAGAAAAGCATTTAGAGGCATTAAAAATGGGAGCAAATATCATTCAATATGTTTTTACGAAATAAAAATTGAATAAAACAAAAAAAATAGGCGTAATTAATTGTTGATAAATAAAATTATTATACTTTTGCATCCTTAAATTTAAGGAAACACAAAACAATACAGAGATGGATTTATTAAAAGTTGCCGAAAGCGCATTTGCAAAAGAACTTGATTTTCCCGAATTCGGTGCGGGTGATACGATAACCGTAAGTTATAAAATTAAAGAAGGCGAAAAAGAAAGAATACAAGATTACAGAGGTATTGTCATTCAAAAAAAAGGTGACGGGACTTCAAAAACATTTACTGTAAGAAAATCTACCGGAGGAATCGGTATTGAAAGAATTTTCCCGCTTTATTCTCCGCTTATTGATAAAATTGCAGTTAATAAAAAAGGTAAAGTAAGAAGAGCAAGGATTTTTTACTTAAGAAAACTTACCGGTAAAAAAGCAAGAATTAAAGAAAAAAGATTTTAAAATATTTTTTGTAAAAAAAAAAGGAGAGTTCTTATTGCGGAACTCTCTTTTTTGTTTTTTACGTTTTATATTCCTAAAATTTATCTGAAACTTTTTTTAGGTCGTCTAAAACGCATAGCACTTTCAAAGTGCTTTGCGTTGATGTTGCAAAAAAATAAAGTCGAGTGCCGAGATAAATCGCCTCTAACTGAAATTATAAATCAAGGCAATTATTATAAAAATAAAAGAGAAAATTTGATATAAAATTGCAGAAATATTTCCTTTTTTGTTTTCTTTTTTTGTTTTGTTTTCTATCTCATTTATTATTTTTAAATACTTTTTTTTATGAAATAATATAAAATAAAAAATGGTCATTAATATTAATGCAAAAACACCATAAATAAGATTTTCTT
>JAOZQB010000037.1 GCA_029932445.1 Bacteroidales bacterium
TAAAGTTAAAATTTAGTTAAACCTGAATTAATATGTTTAAAATAACTCTATATTAGTAAGATTTATTCAGGAAGTTTTTTTAAAAGACTTCCTTTTTATACTTTTGGAGTTTTAAATCAAAATCAAAAATGAAAATATCATACAATCAACTGAAGCAATACATCGATATTAAGATAAAACCCGAAGAACTTGCCGAAATCTTGACAGATATCGGCTTAGAAGTTGAAGGAACCGAAGAATACGAAAGCATTAAAGGCGGTATGGAAGGGCTTATCATAGGCGAAGTGAAAACTTGTAAAAAGCACCCGAATGCAGATAAATTAAGTGTTACAACCGTAGATATCGGCACCAAAGATATTTTGCCTATTGTTTGCGGAGCACCGAATGTTGCTGCCGGACAAAAAGTTGTTGTGGCAACTGTAGGAACAATACTTTACGACGGCGACAAAAAAATTCCGATAAAAAAAGGGAAAATTCGCGGTGAAGTTTCATTGGGAATGATTTGTGCCGAAGATGAAATCGGTATCGGAACATCTCACGAAGGCATTCTGGTTTTACCCGAAAATATCGAAACGGGAACTTCGGCAAAAGATTATTTTAAAATTGAAAAAGATACAATTTTTGAAATCGGCTTAACACCAAATCGTGCCGACGGAGCTTCTCACATCGGTGTTGCCCGTGATTTGGTTGCTTGGTTTAAATATCAAGGCAAAAACATTAAACTCAAAAAACCGGATGTCAGCAATTTTAAAATTGATAATACCGATTTACAAATTCCGGTTGAGATTAAAAATAATGAAGCATGTAAAAGATATGCAGGCATCACAATTTCCGACATTAAAGTTGCAGAATCTCCTGATTGGCTTAAAACACGACTTAAAGCAATCGGATTGCAACCCATTAATAATGTGGTTGATATAACAAACTATGTTCTGCACGAAACCGGACAACCGCTTCATGCATTTGATGCCGATAAAATTACCGGCAAAACAGTGATTGTTAAAACATTACCCGAAGGCACACCATTTATTACATTAGACGAAGAAGGACACAAATTACATAAAGATGACCTGATGATATGTAATACCGAAGAACCGATGTGTATTGCAGGTGTATTCGGAGGTGCAAAATCAGGTGTTACTGATAATACTGAAAATATTTTTCTAGAAAGTGCTTATTTTAATCCTGTATTTGTCAGAAAAACATCCAAACGCCACACCTTGCAAACCGATGCATCTTTTCGTTTCGAACGCGGAGTTGACCCGAACATCACGATTTATGCACTTAAACGCGCTGCCGTATTAATAAAGGAAATTGCCGGAGGTAATATTTCTTCCGAAATAGTTGACGTTTATCCGGAGCCCGTTGAAAATTTTAAAATCACTGTTTCTTATTCGCATATCGACCGTTTAATCGGCAAAAAAATTGATCATGAGGATATTGATACCATTTTGAAAGCTCTTGAAATAAAAATTACGGAAAAGGAAAATGATACGATAAAACTTGAAGTTCCGCCTTATCGCGTTGATGTAACTCGTGAAGCAGATATAATTGAAGAAATTCTCAGAATCTACGGTTACAACAATGTGGAATCTCCGCATTCGGTAAAATCAACTTTATCGTATGCCCCGAAACCGGATGAAAACAAACTAAAAAATAAGATTTCCGATTTTTTAAGTTCTCAAGGATTCTCGGAAGCTATGTCAAATTCGCTGACAAAAGCTAAATATTATGAAAATTCTGATGCTTTTAAAGAAGACGAATCAGTAAAAATATTAAATGCTTTAAGCATAGATTTAAATGTATTAAGACAAGATTTATTGTTCGGAACTTTAGAAGCAGTTATCAGAAATATTAATCATAAAAATTCGGATATTAAATTGTATGAATTCGGAAACACCTATCATTACAATAATACAAATAATAACAATTCGCTTAATTCTTATAAAGAAGAAGCTCGATTAGCCGTTGTTGTTTCAGGAAATAAAAATAAAATTAATTGGAACACACCGGAGCAAAAGTCTGATTTCTATTATTTTAAATCTGAGATTATCGGCATTCTCGAACGATTAAATTTTGACACAAAACAATTAAAAACCGAAGAAACCGAAAATCGTATTTTTGCATACGGATTAAAACATTCCGTAAACAATAAAATCCTGGTTGAATACGGCAGTATCAGTAATAAAATTTTATCTGTTTTCGATATTGAACAAGAAGTCTTTTTTGCAAATATTCATTGGAATAATGTAATGAATTTTTTACCGGCAAATCCATCGTTTAAAGAAATATCAAAATATCCTGCCGTGAAACGCGATTTGGCTTTGCTTCTTAATAAAAATGTGAAGTTTTCTCAAATAGAAGAACTTGCATACAAAACAGAACGTAAACTTCTGAAAGAAGTATCCGGTTTCGATGTTTTTGAAAACGAAAAACTCGGAAAAGATAAAAAATCGTATGCCGTCAGTTTCATTATACAGGATGAAACAAAAACCTTAAAAGATAAGCAAATTGATAAAATAATGAAAAAACTGCAATATAATTTTGAAAAAGAATTAGGTGCAGAATTGAGATAAAAATAAAATAATGAAATTAAACTTAAAAAAACCGATTGCTTTTTTCGACCTTGAAACTACAGGTGTTGACATTAGCAAAGACAGAATTGTTGAAATAGCAATTGTAAAAGTAAATCCGAATCAAAGTACGGAAACAAAAACAATGCGTATTAATCCGACAATTCCCATTCCGAAAGAGGCTTCTAAAATTCACGGTATTTATGATGAAGATATAAAAGATGCGCCGACTTTTAAACAAATAGCAAAAGATATTGTAAAATTTATAGAAGGCTGTGATTTAGCCGGTTACAATTCAAATCAATTTGATATTCCGCTTCTGGCAGAAGAATTTTTGAGAGCAGATGTTGATTTCAGCGTAAAAAACAGAAAGTTTGTTGATGTCCAAGTTATTTATCACAAAATGGAACAACGTACACTTTCGGCAGCTTATAAATTTTATTGCAAAAAAGATTTGGAAGGTGCACACGGTGCAGAAGCCGATACAATGGCAACGTATGAAGTACTTCAAGCTCAATTAGATATGTATGATAACTTAACTAACGATATTGACGAATTATCAAAAATATCATATCACAGAAAAAGCGCTGATCTTGCAGGAAGAATTGTTTTTAACAAAAAAGGTGAAGAAACTTTTAATTTCGGAAAACATAAAGGAAAAACTGTAGAAGAAGTACTTGAAAAAGAACCCGGCTATTTTGCATGGATGTTGAATGCTGATTTTCCGCTTTATACAAAAAAGATTTTAACAGAAATAAAATTGAGGAAAAGCGGGTTGATTAGTTGATGAGATAATGAGATGAAAAGTTTTCTTTTTATTGATTTTACGACTAAAATAATTTCATTAACCTATAACACTATTAAATCAAAAACACATTTAATAAACTAATTAACAAATTATATAATTAACTCATTATCAAGTGAAAATAATCTGTATAGGACGTAATTACATTGACCATGCAAAAGAACTTAACAACAAAGTTCCCGAAAAACCCATGTTTTTTTTAAAACCTGAAACTTCTTTATTATTAAAAAATCGCCCGTTTTATTATCCTGACTTCTCAAAAGAAATTCATTACGAAACGGAAATTGTTATAAAAATTAACCGCCTCGGAAAGCATATCGAAGAACAATTTGCCTATCGCTGTTATTCAGAAATTGGTTTAGGAATTGATTTTACTGCAAGAGATTTGCAAAAGGAATGCAAAAAAAAAGGACATCCTTGGGAAATAGCAAAAGCATTTGAGCATTCGGCAGCCGTATCTGAACATTTTGTTAATAAAGAGGATTTGCCTGATAATATTAATTTCAAATTAGAACTTAACGAAGAAACTGTTCAAAACGGTTATTCTGAAGATATGATTTTTTCCGTTGACAAAATCATATCTTACGTTTCGCAATTTTTTACTTTAAAAATCGGCGATTTAATTTTTACCGGAACACCGGCAGGTGTCGGTGAAGTTAAAATAGGCGACAATCTAAAAGGTTATATCGGTAATCGATTAATGTTTGATTTTGATATCAAATAAATGACACTAAATAAAACCATAAACGATATATTAGTTCCCGACCCGAACCGAGCAGACAAATTTAAGAAAAACAAAGTCGGATTATTTTTCGGATCATTTAATCCCGTACATAACGGGCATTTAATTATTGCCAATTACATTTTAGAATATACTGAATTAGAACAAATATTTTTTGTAGTAAGTCCCCAAAATCCTTTTAAACAGAAAGCAGCTTTGTTGGAAGATTATCATCGTTTAGCACTGATAAAAGAAGCCGTAGGCGATAACGATAAATATCATGCTTGTGACATCGAATTTAAAATGCCTAAACCCTCATATACCATCGATACTTTAACTTATTTAAAGGAAAAATATCCCGAAAAAGAGTTTTCTTTGATTATGGGCAGTGATAATCTGAAAAATTTTCATAAATGGAAGAATTCAAGACAAATAATTGATAATCACACACTTTACGTGTACCCGCGTCCCGGTTTTGATGACAGCGAATTCAAAGAAGTTAAAAATATCATCTTAATTGATGCACCTTTAATGGAAATTTCTGCAACCTTTATAAGAAATGCCGTCAAAGAAAAAAAAGATATTCGATATTATATGCCTGAACGTGCATGGAATTATTTAAAAGAAATGCATTTTTATGAAAAATAAATATTTGTTTTTATTTTTTTTAAAATTATTTTTACATTTTTTAATTAAACATTATATTATGAAAAAGATTTTATTCACTGTATTATTTGCTTTATTAATTTTGAACGTAACAATGGCTGAACCTGTTACTCAAAAAAAAGCATCTGAAATTGCTCAAAAATTTTATAAATATAAAACTGCGGGCAAGAAATCTGTTGAAATTAAAAATATTGTTTCAACGAAAATGAACGGTATAAAAACATTTTATACAATTAACTTTAATGAAGTCGGTTTTGTTATCATTTCTGCAGATGACAGAATACAACCTATCTTGGCATATTCAATAAGTAACTCGGCTCCTTCTGAAATAAATAATAATGAAATTAAATTGTGGCTTAATAATTACAGCAAACAAATTGTTTTTGCCGTTAAAAACAAATCATTCTTTACAAATATTAAAAATGAGTGGCTGGCTATTGAGAATGAAACTCTTAAAGAATCAGGAAAAGATGTGTCACCTTTGTTAACAACTACATGGGATCAGGGTGGAGCATATAATGATTATTGTCCTTCAAATACTCCTGTAGGATGTGTAGCTACTGCTACAGCTCAAATTATGAATTTTTGGGAATTTCCCGCAACAGGTGTTGGGGAACATCATTATACGGATCCTGACTTCGGATTATTATCAGCTGATTTTTCTGCCGGTAATTATGATTGGGCAAACATGCCTGATAATTCCGGAAATAATGCTGTTGCAATGTTAATGTATCATTGCGGTATTTCTGCCGATATGGATTATGATGCCGGCGGTTCCGGTGCTCAAATTTATGATGCAGCAATGGCATTAGCTAATTATTTCAAATACGATCAAACGACTTTAACATTTGAAGCAAGAAGTGCATATTCAGATGTAAATTGGATTAACTTAATAAAATCTGAATTAGATTTGTCAAGACCCGTTTTGTATGCCGGATTCAGTGATGCTTCAGGTGGTCATGCTTTTGTTTTTGACGGATATAACAGTTCCGATCAATTTCATGTAAATTGGGGATGGAGCGGAAGTTATAACGGCTATTTCAGTATCGGCTCACTCTCTCCCGGCGGTGCTGACTTTAATGATAGTAATCAAATTGTTATCGGTATTCAACCTTCTGCTGCCGGTGAAGAAAAAGTTTATATGCTAAGACAATTTTCCGGATTTACTAATACATCAGAATATCCCGGATACATTGACGGTGTTGACGAAAATGTTGCATGGGCAACCGGAAGAGACGGCAGCGGTGACGGTCAAAAATTTACTGACTTTACCAGAACCGTTAACGGCGGTGTTGATTGGAGCGGTGCTACGATTTCAACCGATGCTGATGAATTTTCAATGATTTTCGGATTAAATGCAGATACAGCTTTTGTTTCTGCATACGGAAACGGTTCAAAAAATCATGTCTTACGAACTTATGACGGAGGAATAACTTGGACTCCTATTCTCGACGGAGCAGGAAGTACAAGTTTCTTTAATGTTGTTCATTTCTTCAACGAAAATGACGGCTTTTCTCAAGGAGATCCTGAAGGAGGAGAATATGAATTATATACTACCACTGACGGGGGCGATAATTGGTCAAGAGTTGACGGAGCAAACATCCCGAATCCTCTTAGTGGTGAATACGGAATAGTAGGATATTATACTGCTGTAGGAAATTACATTTGGTACACTACTAACATGGGCAGAGTTTATTATTCTTCCGATAAGGGAGTTACATGGAACGTCAGTACTATATATTCCGGTTCTTATACTACAAATATTGAAATTGCTTTTGATGATAACGCTTTAAACGGTATTGCATTAGTATCTATTTCTAACGGAGCTGCTCATATCGGAGATGAATATTATCAAACAACGGACGGCGGTGTGACTTGGAGTCAAATAACTCCTGCCGGGAATGCTTATTACGGAGGAATATCTTCTGTTCCCGGAAAAGATAATACGTTTATCAGTGTCGGATCCGATTATCAAACACCTCATATGGGGATTTCATTAAGTACTGACGGAGGTCAAACATGGATTAATGCTCCCGGCTATTATCAAGCAGTTCAAATGATAGGCATTGACTTTGTTAATTCAAACAAAGGTTATATAGGAACATTTTGTGAAGAATATACCGGAGGAATATATGAAGGCAGAATGTTTGATTTAATTTATGCTGATTATTCTCAAAAAGATGCAGCTAATAATACTAATTATTTTTGTACAAATTCAGATGTAACTTTCACAAACGAATCTTCCGGTGAAGCAGATAGTTATTCGTGGGATTTTGGTACTGATGCTACTCCTCCGACAGGAACAGGCATTGGTCCTTTCAATGTTCAATATTCATCAGAAGGAACAAAAACCATAACACTTACTGTTAATAATTCAGGAAATGGTGATAATGATATATATTCTGAGGATATTATTGTTACAGGAGTTACTCCGGCAGATATTGATACAATATACGGTGCAATTAATCATAATTTAACAACGGAGACTTATAACGTTGATAATCAGAGTAATGTGATTTTTAATTGGTCTTTGAGTTCTGCAAATTGGGAAGGCAGCAGTACAACAAATACCATTGAAGTTACTTTTAATCAAGGTGATGTCGGAACAGTTTCAACTTATGCAAAAAACGGATGCGGAGAAGGTGCTGCATTTACATTGAATATTACGAGCACTGTGGGTATTGAAGATATTATTTCTCATACAGCAATTTATCCTAATCCGGCAACAGATTATATTATTGTGACGGACTTAAATAACAGGAATATAGAAATTCTTGATATTTCAGGGAAATTAATTTTAACTAAAAAAATTAATTCAGATAGGTATAAATTAAATATTTCAAGTTTAAAACCCGGAAGTTATATCTTAAAACTATCAGAGAATAATAAAATTACTTCCACAATTTTAATTATTCAATAAAAAACTAATTTTTGAGAATGGAAAGGCACCTAATTGGTGCTTTTTCTTTTTTAAATACAGAATAAAAAATAATTTTGTATTTTAATTATTTAAAAAAGATATATGGAAACATTTTTCAATACCCTATTTCGAACATTTTACAGAGACCCGAAACCACACAGAATATTTTTTATGAAAACAGAAAATATTTTGGATACTGAAGCCGATAAAACAGGTTTAATTATTGATATTCAACATGATAATAAATATAAATTTGAGGAAATAAAGCTTATTGAAAAACCGATAATCGAAACAATTCAAAAAGGAATGTCTTCGGTTAATCAAGATTTAATTTTAAAATATTCAAATCCGGGCGGTATTTATAATGATTTAAATGCAATTAAAGACAATAAAAAAGGTATCAGCATTTTGCATTTAAGTCCGAATAATCAAGCATATCTTTATGGTGAGCACAAAGGACTTCAAATTATTGATATTTCGGAAAATACAATAGTTCTTGAAGGTAAAGAAGCCGACACTTTTTTTAATATTGATTTTGAATTAGCTTTAAAAATTATTGATTCACATAATTAATTTATTCATTAAAAACCTCTAAAATCTTTGTTTCTTCTCCGGCAACAAAAATCTTTTCTGCTTGAAAAAGAATTGTATCCGGATTTGTTACAATATGATATCTGTCTTTTTCGGATTTCAAGATAACTATAATTCCGTATTTATTTCGCAAATCTAATTCCCTGAGTGTTTTTCCGGAAAATTTCTCGGGAACGGAAATTTCAATTAATGAATTCTTAGAATCTACTGTTAAAGATTCAAGTACATACGGATATGAAATTTTTCTTACTAACATGTGAGCCATTGTAACCTCAGGTTGTATGACTTCATCAGCACCGACTTTCAATAAAATTTCTTTTTGAATATGGGTATTTGCTTTTACTACAATACTGTTAATATTCAACTTTTTTAAGTGTGTTACGGCGAGAATCAATGTTTCCAATGAATCACTCATTCCTAAAATAACTTTATTAAATTTTTCAAAATCAAGTTTTTTAAGAATATCCTCATCCGTAACATCCGCTTGAACAGCTATGGTTACTTTATCTTTTATTTTATTAATAATTTCGGCATTTTTATCAACTGCCAAAACAGAATGCCCTGATTCATACAATTTCGTTGCAACTTCATAACCAAAAGTACCGAGACCGATAACAGCAATTTCTTTATTATTATGTTTCATAAGATTTTTTATTTTAATATACCGATTCTTCCGGATATATTATTTTTACTTTTTTATCGTTTTTAAATGTCAACATTGCAATTGATGCAGGCCCTACTCTTCCTACAAACATTATAATAATTAAAATTAATTTACCGTACATCCCGACTTCAGATGTGATACCTAATGATAATCCGACTGTTCCGAGTGCCGAAGTCACTTCAAATAAAGTATTTAAAAAGCCATCATTATTATGATAAAGTAATGCCAAAGTTCCTAAAAAAGCCACAATAAAATAAGCCGATAATATTGCAAATGATTTCAAAATCACATTATTAGGAATTTGTCGTTTAAAAACTACAACATCGGATTTTCCTTTTAAAATTTTTAAAACAGAAAAAGCAACAATAAAAAAAGTTGTCGTTTTTATTCCGCCTCCCGTTGAACCCGGTGAGGCACCAATAAACATTAACAAAGTTATAAAGAACAAGCTTAAATAATGTAAATTTGATAAATCTATACTGTTAAATCCTGCCGTTCTTGCCGTAACGGACTGGAACAAACTGTCGGTAACGGAAAGATGACCTCTTTCAAAAATAAAAATAAACAAAGCACCCGCAAAAATTAAAATCCCGGTAGTAAGAAGGACTATTTTTGTGTGCAAACTGTAACGTTTTTCAATACGATACTTCTTAATAATCTCATAAATAACATGATAACCGATACCTCCGATAATAATCAAAGCCATTACCGTATATTTGATAATCGCATTCATTCCGATTAAACTCGAATCGTAATTTGAAAATCCGGCATTACAAAAAGCAGATACAGAGTGAAATATACCCTGATGAATTGATTCCCAAAACGTATTTCCCATAAAAG
Organism: Bacteroidales bacterium; assembly: GCA_029932445.1. Classification (GTDB taxonomy): domain Bacteria; phylum Bacteroidota; class Bacteroidia; order Bacteroidales; family JAADGE01; genus JAADGE01. The sequence goes on from JAOZQB010000037.1 coordinate 9,781, forward strand.
AAAACCCGATACTTAATAATATGGCTCCGATAAATTCAGTAATAAACGTTATTCTTAAAATAAATCTCAGAATATCGTGAATATCATGTAAAGATGTATTTTCTTGTGTTCTGAAAAAAGAAATTTTATGTTTTAAACTGATTTTCCCTCTGACTGCAAGAATGAAAGATGAACTTAATGTCATGATTCCGATTGCTCCCAATTGCATTAACAATAATAACACAAGTTCTCCCTGCCAATTAAATCCGGAAGTATTAACCGTTGTTAATCCGGTTACACATACCGCTGATGTAGATGTAAATAAGCTGTCAATAAACGATATTCCGTTTTGATGATGAACAAAAGGCAGGTTTAAGGAAAATGTACCGAGGCTTATTAAAATCAAAAATGATAAAATTAAGTATTGCCACGGATTTAATCTAATATGCGAAAGTTTCGATTTCAAATTCAATTTTTTTAAATGCAAATTTAAACGAAACAATTTTAAAAACAGGAAATCAAAAAGTTATTTCAATAAAGCATCTTTTAATCCGAGATAAATCCAATTTGCTAATGCCTGTCGATTATCGGGAAGAATTATTCTTCTTTGATCATAAGTATTTCGAATATTTCCTAACTCCATAAAAACAGCTGTAGGCAAAGTGTGTTTCAAAATATAAAGATCTCTTGTCGAAACGGTTCCGTGATACCCCCTGCCCTTTTGGACTTTTCGATATTTTTCGTCAAATTTCTTATTAATTGCAAGAGCAGTTTTTTTTCCGCTTTTACTGTTAAAATAATAATAGAAGAAAACATCTTGTCGCTTTTGATAACTTCTCGAATCAACATGTATCACAATAGTAGTTTGACTTTTAACGTTTAGTTTCTTGTGCTTCCGATAATATTGATTAATATCATCACAGCGCTGTTTTAAGCGTTTAAGCTGATTTTTCGGTAAGATTTTACCTTTAATACTTTTCTCATCTTTATCACAATTTAAATAGTGCTCTTCGCGAATTCCGTCATTAGGATCGCGAATTAAAATATAAACCGTTGCATTATGTTGAATTAAATTTCTTGCTAATCGCAAAGCCACATCATAAGCATATTCATCTTCACAAAGTGTATGTTTTTTACCTACATATCTGGCTCCGGGATCCGGTCCTCCGTGTCCGCTCACAACATAAAAAACTCTGTTTTTCAGTAAATTATCTTCAATTTCAACAGTTTGATTTTCATTTCCGAATAATTTAACGGTCTTTGTACCGAAACTTTTTTTCTTTTTTTCAATTTTTTCAACATTAGAAATACTGTTCGGGCATTTAAACATTCCGTACGGAACCCATAATATCTTGGAATCGGTATAATGTGTTTTTCTGAGATTTTCTTCTAAAACAAGTTCATTATAATCTTTTATTTGCAATGCTAATTCATAATCAGAATTTCCTATTGTGGAACGTATACTTTTTCCGTTATAGTCATAAATTAAAATCGGTAACTTGTATTCCTTATCAAAATACAATTGATCCGTTCTGTTTAAATCGTTTAGTTTAAGAAATTCAGTCATATTACATGCATTATCATCTAAGTGAAAACGACGTAAAAAAGCATAAGACCCTTCGCCTTTTAAAGGTGTTTTTTGAAGATAATACGGATTTTGAGCCTCAGAAATTTCTCCGAAGAAAAAAAAGATGATAAAAAAAAGTCCTATTTTTCGATTAAGTTTTAAGTACATTTCGAAGGATAAAAATAAAAAAAAATCCCGAAACAAACATATTGCTTCGGGATAAAATAATTTAATATAAAATTTTAATATCTTACTTTTGTAGATTCATTTATCCAACAACCTACAGTATAAGTTTTTCCGGCAGTCCAGGTAAGCATAAATCCTTCTTCGGAACTCGGAAAAAAAGAACTGTATTTCCCGATTAATTTATTAGCTTCTTCTGCGACACTCGGATCAATTGATTTTGCTTTATATAATTTATCAACGGCAACCCAATAAACAGCTTGTTTTTCAAATTTAGTTGTTCCGCATTTGTTTGCACTTCCGGCATACATTTTAGCAATTAAAATATATGGTTTTCCGTAATGCTCTTTTAAACCGGCAGCTTTTAAAGCTAAAGAACGTGCATTGCTTAATTTATTTTGAGCATAAGAAACAACGGCCGCATAATAATAATATTCGGCTTTTTGTTCGGCATTTTCTTCTTGTGTATAAGCTTTTTCAAAATATTTAGCGGCATCCGTATAATTTTTCTTTTTTAAATGAAATAATGCCAAACGGAATGCGGCACTTGCAGACGGATCCATTTTATAGAGAGCTTCTGCTGCTTGTCCGTAAAATTCATCATCCGTACAATCTTTCCAAGATAATATTCCTGTTACGGTTTTTAACCATTCTTTATCACTTTTATTTTTGTCGAAATTCGATTTAAATGCCGGAATTAAATATTCACATTTTGAATATTCGGAACTGGCAAATTTTTTCGTAATATATTCCGATACTTTATCATTATTAGCGGCTATTTTACTCCAATTTGCAATTTTCTTTTGATTGGGCGATTTTTTTGCTTTTTCTTTTCTAATATATTCATTCATTTTATCTGAATTCTTTTTTAACACATCAGTAGCCGTATTATAATCTGCAACGGCTATATCAGCACCAATCTTTTTCGCTTTAATCATATCAAAAGCAGCATCAAAGAAATCTTTAACAATTGCATAATTTGAATTCTCTTTTTCTGTTTCAACGGATTTTTTTAACAACGAATAGGCTTCATTTAAAGCAGAATCTTTTCTGTATATATATATGTAATGGCCTTTTTTACCTAATAAATATCCTGTTCCGTAGTATTTATCATTGCCGAGATATTCTGCTCTTTGATCATAAATCATCAATAATGTATCAATCCATAATTCTCTTTCTGCAAGGATTTCTTTTTGTTTATCGGCTAATTCTTTTGCTTCGTCATATTTTTTCTCATTTTGAGCTTTAACGGCATTTTTACCTGCTTCAACAGCTTCATTCGTTACCATTTTTATTTTTGTTCGCAACAAAACATCTCCTTTTGAATATTGGTTTTTAAATTTCGGATAATACTTATACATTTCTCTCCAAAAACCGCAAGCAGCTTTATAATCTTTTCGTTTAAGACTTTGTTTTAAATTTGAATAAGTCATTAAACATTCATTTTTATCTATACCGTATTGATCATTTTTACCCAAAAATAATTTCATATCGGTAACATGATTTTTTAAAATATCTTCCAATTCGGTTAATTTCCCGTCTTTTTCAAGAGATTTTAATTCTTTATATTCAAAAATTTTCAGATTATCCTCTGTAGCACCTCCGAATTTAAAAACATCAACATCTTCTAATCCGTCTTTCAATCGTTTATACTGATCTCGAAACAATTGAATATTATCAGTTGTTACTTTTGTACTGCCGTCAGTTTTAAATTCCGTTAGTAAGGCCGTGTATTTAGTTTTAAAAATCTCTTCAGGAGTTTGAGCATTCATATTAAATGCTAAAAACAAACTCACAATTGCAAAAACATACTTTTTCATTTTTCTCGTAATTTGATAATAATTAAATTTATATATATAATTCATTAATTGTGCCGGAATTATTTTAGAAAAATCTTCTCCTGATAAACCAACGATCGGTTAAATTTATATTGAAATTAATCGTATAATAATTTTCTTGTAATAAGTCATTTTCAATTGTTCCTTTTTTTCCTATTTCAAAACCGAAATTTAATTTTGCTCCTAGTTTTGTCGGTATTCCTACACCGAAATTAATTCCGTAATCTTTTATTTGAGTATTTTTTAAAAGAACTTCGGAATTCGTATAATGCCCTCCTAATCGCCAATTAAGAGTCTTGAAAAAATCTTTAGATATATAATCATTCGTATATTCAACACCAAATGCAAATGAGCTTGAATTTGTCAGACTACTTGGCTTTTCGTTAAAAAATAAAACATCGCTCCAATTTGCTCTTTTATAATCCGCCCCAAAAATAAACTTTTTTGTTAAAAAGGAAAAACCGATTCCGTAAGAAGTCGGCATTTGGATTGTTCCGTTTGTTAAAGTATCATTCATTATAGTATCTGAAATCGGATAATCAGATGCGGGATTAATTGTTCGAGAAATATATCTTGTTCTCAAGGTATTCAAATCAGTTTTATTTTCATAAAAACCACCTATTGTAAAACTGTATTTTTTAAATAATGAATCCGTATATTGTACTCCGTAACGAATATGAAAATCTTTTACTTTTGTATTAATTAAACTAAACACATAAGAAGAGTATCCGGGTTCATTTTGAGCAGATTCGGTACGGTATAATAAAGGTCCGAATAAATAAGATGCATTAAACCCGATTGATAATCCTTTATAAACAAATGCATTTCCGAAATATAAATCCGTAATTCCGCCTTCACCGGCATATTTATTATTAAAATGAGAGGTGTAATCACCTAATGAAACAGAATCGGAGGTAACGATATTATAACTTACAGAACTAATCGGATTCATACCGAAACTCATTCCCCAATATTTATTTACTCTTAAAGCAGCATTAATTGAATTTAATTTAAAATCATAATCAACGACTTTATCATTTGTAACAGAATAATCTGTTCTTTTTGCATTAAAGCCGGTTTGAAATAAAAACACTTTATTCGGAATTCCTGAGTAAGATGCCGGATTTGAAGGATTAATTTCATACGGTAAGCGTAAACCAAGTGCAATACCGCCCATACCGTTAGATCTTCCGATTTTAAGAGTTTCTGAATTACCGATTCCGAATCGGGAATACGGTGAGCCCAAATTAACTTGAGCATACAAACTAATAATAGACAATAAGAAAATTGTCGCTGTTAATAAAAATTTATTTCGCATTATATTTTAAAATTATGTTTAAACCGATTAAAACTAAATTCGGTTCTGCAAATATTTGTTTTTTTAGTCTTCTTTCAAAGAAAAACGTATCACCACCGGTAAATGTTACTTTTAAATTAGTGTATTTTTCGGAAAATCGTTTAATCCAACCTTCAATTTCATACAAAATTCCGTTTTGAACACCTGAATGTATTGAATTTTCCGTATTATTTCCAATAATATTCTCAAAATTATCAAAAATTTCAAGATTCGGTAATTTATCGGTAAAATGATTTAATGCTTTATATCTCATTTCCAAACCGGGCGCTATACTTCCTCCTGAATATTCTTTACCGGCATTAATAAAATCAACCGTAAGAGCCGTTCCCGCATCAAATACCAAAACGTTTCTATTCGGAAAAATATTGCCGGCAGCTATTATTCCTGCTAAACGATCTTTTCCCAAAGTTTTCGGTGTTTCATATAAATTTTTAATCGGGACAGGTGTTTCATCATTAAAAAAAACATAATTTTGAAACAAATCCCTTATCAAACTTCTCAATTTTCGATCTTCTTTTTTAACAGAAGAAAGTATAAAATTCGTAATCTGAGGATATTGTTGTTTTAATTTTACAATTTCTTCTGATGTTTTTTCAGATTTTTCATTTTTAAATGATCGTTTATTTATAAGAATATTCTTATCGAAAACGGCCAATTTTGTATATGAATTTCCTATATCCGTAATCAGATTCATAAACAGAAGAAATTGCTTTTTTAAATTTCAAAACTGCGAAGATATAAAAAAGGCATTGACTTTAAAAAAATCAATGCTCTATTTTTAACATATTACATTTTCTAATACATTAAATGCATTTTTGATTTGTTATTCCAACCGGCTTGATAGTCATAATCAACAAAATAGATTTTTAAGTCTGCCTGATAATCATAATCCGTAAAAAATATTTTTTTATCCGCTTGGTAATCATAATCGGTAAAATACCATTTTCCGTCATCATTTGCTTGGTAATCGTATTTTACTTTATAAACTTTTAAATCTGCCTGATAATCATAATCACAAACAAATACTTTTATATCTGCCTGATAATCATATTTTACAACATAAACTTTTGTGCCTTTTCCGGTTACATTGTAAATATTTTTATCTGCAGAAGTTGCAGAACTGAATATAAGCCAAGAAAAAAGCAATAATAAAATGTAAATTTTCTTCATGATTAATAGATTTAGAGATATATCTTTAATATGATGCTTAATATACGACAATTTCATAAATTAAAATGTTAATTTTTTATAAAATCGTCCAAAGTAAAGGTATTTTTTACTTTTACACCTTTCTCTGTCTTTTCCAAACTGCAACATTCATTATAGAGATCGTGTTCAAAAAAAAGTATTTGATTTTCTTTAATTGCTTCATCAAAAAAACGTTCTTTATCGTTTAAGGTTATCAATGGTTGAGTATCATAGCCCATAATATAAGGCATCGGAATATGTGCCGTTGAAGGAAATAAATCTGCTCCGAAAACAATCTTTTTATCCCTAAAAGTTATGTAAGGAATCATTTGTCCGACAGTGTGTCCGTTATAGATTTTTATTTCAATTCCGGGAATTATTTCACCCTCTTCCGTTATCAGATTAAGGCAATTATGTTTCTGCAAAGGCAAGAAATTTTCAGGTAAAAATGATGCTTTTTCTCTTCTGTTCGGATTTACGGCTAAATTCCAATGTGTTTTACTGATGTGATAGATTGCATTCGGAAAAGTAGGAACAAGTTCTCGATTCTTATTATATTTAACTGCCCCGCCGACATGATCAAAATGTAAATGCGTTAAAATAACATCCGTAATATCTTCAAAATTAAAACCGTTTTTCTTTAAAGAATTTTCCAAAGTTTCATTTCCGTTCGGATAATAATATGAAAAAAATTTAGGATTTTGCTTATCTCCCATTCCGGTATCAATCAATATTTTACGATTATCAGTTTCAACCAGTAAACAACGCATAGCCCAATTTGCTAGATTATTTTCATCGGCAGGATATAATTTTTGCCACAAAACTTTAGGGACGACACCAAACATGGCTCCGCCGTCAAGTTTTAAATTTCCTGTCTCTATTTTGTGTAATTTCATCTTATTTATATTTTTGAAAAAAAGTTATAATGGAAAAACAAATATATAACAATAATCTCAAAATAAATTACCGAATTGAAGGTGTCGGGAATTCTGTTGTTTTAATTCACGGTTTTTTGGAAACGTCGGAAACTTGGTCAGATTTCAGTAAAGAATTATCAGCAAATTATAAAGTAATTTCAATTGATTTACCCGGTCACGGTAAAAGCGAACTTTATGATGAACCGTTTACTATGTGCAAATATGCAGAAAGTATTTATGCTGTTTTAAATTCTGAGAACATATCAAAAACAATTATTATCGGTCATTCGATGGGCGGATATGTTGCTCTGGCATTTGCCGAAAATTATCCGTTTATGCAAGCGGGATTATGTTTATTTCATTCCTCTCCTTTTGCCGATAATGAAGAAAAGAAAAAAATACGTCTTGAAACGATTGAACAAATAAAAACCGGAAACAGCAATATCATTTGTAATAATCATGTAAAAGCCGTTTACGGGGATGATAATATTGACAATTTTAAAACTGAAATAAAAAAAGGTGAACTGATTGCAAAATCAATATCGGAAGAAGGTATTATTGCTTCAATATTATCAATGATGAACAGAAAAGACAGAAATTTTGTATTAAAAGAATGTGAAGAACCGGTTTTATATATTCTGGGAAGAAAAGATCGATTTATTCATGAAAGCATTATTAATCAATTAGATATGCCCAAAACTGGCAATTTTAAAATATTAGAAAA
>JAOZQB010000209.1 GCA_029932445.1 Bacteroidales bacterium
TTGAAATAATTTCTTTCCGATTTTAACCTTTTTCTTTTTTTCTTTTCGAATATGTTGTCTTAATAAATTTTTATTACTGTTACTGCTTAAAGCATCTATTCTGGCAGAATTTACCACAATATCACCGGAAGTAATAATTTTAACTTGATCGGCATTTTTTAATTTAAAATTAAAACTTACCGGTTTTCCGTTTACTTCAGCTCCCTGAAAATGCAAACCTAAATCAGAATGTATTTGAAATGCAAAATCCAAAACCGTTGCATCTTTCGGCAATTTAACGACTTCTCCCTGTGGTGTTAAAGCATATATTTCTCGATGTTGCGGTCGAATTAATTCAAGAATTTCATTTTTTGTTAAATCTTTGTTATTAATTATTTCTTTTACGGAACGTACCCACCTGGATACATTATCTAAATGCTTATTTTTACAATCAGAAGCAAATCCTTTAGTGGATATCAGATGCATTCTTTCGGTCATTATTTGCACTTCTGCCCATTTACCCAAATACATTACATCAGCAATAAGTGCTTGAAATCCGTTCGATTTTGGTGTGGAAATCCAATCTTTAAAAGTATGTTGGCGAGCAGGGAAAATATCAGTGAGGGAAGAATATGCAATATAACATTGTTGTTTTTCGGAATAACTTTTCATCGGAGTAATAATAATTCTTACCGAATTAAAATTATGAATGTCATTAAAAGACATTTTTTTTGTTTGAGTTATTCGCCATGCTCTGTATAATGATCTTTGAGTTATTTCAATTCGAAAATGAAATTTATTTTTCGGCAATTCTGATTTTATTTTTTCGGCAATTTCATTTAAATATTCGGTTCTTTCTTTAAGTGATTTATCCGCTTTTTCTTTGGTTCGTTGATATTCAAACGGCATTCGATACATAAAACTCAAATCTTCCAGCTCTTTTTTTATATCAAATAATCCCAATAAATGAGCCAGAGGTGCATATATATCATAAGCTTCCGCTGTTTTAATCATTTGCGAATTTTCACTTATGCCTTCAAAAGTTCTTAAATTATGTAAACGATCGGCAATTTTCACATATGCCGTTCTTAAGTCGGATGACATATTATTAATAAACTTCTTAAATGTTTCAACTTGAACGGTACTGTTCGGATCAAAACCTTCTAAAATCTTGGTAACCCCGTCAACAATTTCTGCAATTTCTTCACCAAATTCTTTTTTAATATATTCTGTCGTATATTCGCCTTTGCTGTCTTCAACGACGTCATGCAAAAGTGCAGCTGCGGCAGTTGTTGTTCCGAGTCCCATTTCTGTTGTAATAATTTTAGCTACTGCTATAGGATGAACAATATACGGTAAATGCTGTCCCGTTTTTCGAAATTGTTTTAAATGAACGATATCTGCCAATTCAAATGCTTTGGTAATAATTGCCAGAGATTTCGGATTTTGAAGTTGAGGAGATGTTTTAATAAAATCATCGAAACGTTCAATAACGATTTTTCGTTTTTCTTGATATGTCAACTTCTTATCTTTCACTTGTTTTCAAAAAAATAAACAGATTCCGATAAAATCTGTTTTTAATATTTCCCAAAAATAATACAGATTTTTTATTTTAGGAAAAAAGTATCAGAATATTTAAATTAATCAGTAAGCTATTCTTTTTGTAAATAACAATTAATACACCAAAGTTACGTATTTTTTTAACTTCACGTACTTACCTTTTGAATTTTTATATTTTACGATGTAAAGATAGGAAGAAATCGGAGCAAGTTTTCCGTTTTTCAACATTCCGTTCCAACCGATATCAGGATTCATGCTTTCAAATAAGGCCTCACCTAATGAACCGTATATTGTTAATTGATAATCAGATATAAATGCTGCCTTAGGTTTAAAAGTTCTATTTTCATCAATCGTACTTTTAGGATTAAACGCATTGGGAAATATTACGGTTTCATCTTGTTCGGCACAAGTAATATTTGATTTATTTAAAAAATCATTTTCTTTAATTTGTACGTAATAACAAAATTTACCGGAAATTGTTTCTGATAAAAACTGATTTTCATAAAGAGATTGAATATTATCTTCGTAAGAATGATTTCCTGTATTAGTAATTTGATTAAATTGAGAATTATTTTGTGAACGAAAAATTTGATACCGGGAATTTGAATATATATCATTCCATTTCAAAGAATTAATTCGATTACCGGAATATGCTGTTGCAAAAAGAGCAATATTACTTACAGTATCCGATCTGAATACAATATTTCCGCAATAATCAACAGCTGCAATATAATAATAAGCGTTTTTATTAATATCAATGTTTTTATCAGAAAATTTAAGTTTGGTATTATTTATATTTTGCAAATCATCAATCTGCATATAATCAGCATCAGAAAAATAACTTTTAAATAAAAAGTATTGATCAACATCTGCTGTTTCATCACCGGAAAATGAAATATTAAATTCCGAATTATTATAAATTACGGCTGAATCAATCTTCAGAAATGAAGGAAAATTAATTGCTTGTGTTGTAATTAGTTTTAAGTTCGACAAAGATTCGGTTCCGTCATTTCGAACAGCTTTAACATAATAAGTATAATCCGAATTATAATTAGGATTCGTATTAACAAAGACAGTATCATTATAAAATGTTTCGGCTATTTTAATAAAACTCCCGGAATTTTCTTTTCGATAAATTCGGTATTTTAAAAATGAATTCTCCCACCCGATATAATTATTCCAAATAATGGTTACTTTATTTGAACAATAATCATAATTTCCTGACACATATATGGTTTTATGTTTATCACTCGGCAAACTGAAAACCGTATCCGTTCCGTTAATTTTATAGGCCGTTATTTCATAAATTTCCGATTGAATATTAGGAGTTGCCTCACCATAGCTTACTGAGTTATCTTCATAACTGAAAACATTAGAATTCTCAATTCTTTGAACAGTATGCCAAGTATCATTCGGAACGGTGGGATAAGAACGAATAAAACGTTTTACGGCATATCCGTTTAATACAGACGGATTATTAACAGACCAATGAATTACGGGGAGAGAACTTGTTTGATTAACCGTAATAAAATCTATTGTCGGAATTTCAACAGGTTGAGCAAAAAAGAACTTATTTAGAAGAATAAAAATCTGAAAAAAAAGGATATGTTTACAAAACCTCAAAACAGAATGGGTTTATATCAAAGAATCTATTAAACCTTGTGTATACTCATCATCATCTTCATCATCATCATAGGGTACCAACTCAAAATCAATCTCAAGCATACTTTCATAGTCATCTCCGGCTTCTTCCAAATCTTCGTCATCTTCAGGATAAAACCATCGAATTTTTACATTATGTCCGTCTTCCGAAATCTCTTCAAGACGTAACATAATCATCATTAGTATTTTAGAAGAGACGGTATTAAAATAATTCAACTTAAAATTAAACACAGTCTCATCCAAAGGATCTTTACTGTATTCATCCAACCATTCAAATACGGGATCATAAAATTCAATTGCATCCTCCGGACATGTTTTCCCTGAAATCTCAAATTTTCCGGATTCTTTATCTAAAATAATTCCGGGTAAATATCCCTCGGGCTTGTAACTTAAAATATTCATAAAAATACTTTTCTAAAGATACTTCTAATTAATGCAAAAATACAAATAATATTTATAAAAACCTGACATTTTAATAAAATCAATCGAATATTTTTTTCTTCATAATTGCGGAACAAACAGATACTGAAGTTAAGGATACTCCCAGCAAACCATGAAAATTAATACTTTGCCCGGTTAAATATAAATTATTAAATTTTGTATTTATCGGCAATATTGTTTCGGAAATTTTATTGAAATTTTTTAAAATTCCGTAAGCCGACCCTTCGGGGCTTCCTGTAAAATCTTTGAATGTCAATGGTGTAGAAACATAGTATTTATATATTGCATTTGAAAATCCGGGTACTATTTTTTCAACTTCAAGAATAATTCTTTCTGCTTTTTCTCTTTTAAATTTGTAATAAGCTTTCCCCCTCCTTCCGGTTTTTGTATGAACCCATTTTTCATAATCAAACATATTATCTTCACACATTATTTTTATTATTCCGGAGAATTCTTTCTTCTTTCCTGAAACAGGGTGATAAACTAAAATTGATTCATTATTTGAATTGATAAATTTCGGTTTTTTGTCAAATATTATTTTTTTTTCTTTAAGAATGACATTAATAATTAATACCCCCTTTGAATTGGGTAATTCAGAAATTCTTTTTCGATAAAACGATTTTAACAGAGCGGAATCAATTTTAGGTAATAAATTTTGCGGATGAATTGTTGACAAAAAATACTTTGCATGATATTCTAAACCGTCATTACAAACACAATAAGTTACTTTATTTTCTTCGGTTTTTATTTTTGATACCTCTTTATTTGTATATATTATTCCCGAATTTTTATAAATATTATTAATTATAATTTCAATAAAATGCTTTGTTCCTTTTGTAAACATCTCTGCAGATTGTAAAAAAGAACCCGTTATCGCTGCATAAATATATAAAGGCAGAGTCTCAAAGTTATTTCCGTATAATAAAGAATTAAATTTCAGTAAATTCTGTAATTCTTTATTTTTTGTTACGGTTTTTATAAATTCCGATGCACTTTCAGAATAATATTTTTGAAAGGTTTTCGTAAAATTGATATTATCAATGATTAAACTTTCCGATATTTCTTTTATTTTTTCAATAAATGCAATTATTCCCTTTTTTTCTTCCGGAAAATACGATATTAATTGAGTTTTAAAGGCATTAAAATTATTCGGAAGTATAAATTTCTTATTATCGATAATCAGCTCAAAATCCGATATTTCCGAAATTAAAACATCATCTGCAATACCGAAAATTTCAAATAATTTATATTGAATTTGATCTTTTG
>JAOZQB010000038.1 GCA_029932445.1 Bacteroidales bacterium
GAATTCACTTTTACAATATGTATCTTTCCGTAATATTCCGTTTTAAGGCTGTCAATCATCGGCATCATTTTCCGACAAGGACCGCACCATGGCGCATAAAAATCGATAAACACAAGCTTATCGGATTTTATTGTTCTGTAATAATCGGAAACACGCATAAAATTTGCCTTATCAAGTTGTGATTTATCACCTTCAACTACCGGCAATTCTTTAAGATTTCGTTCCATAATACCGTGTTCGGCATTATAAACATTTGAATAACCGTTTTTTATAAGATATTCAGCCGCTTTTTGGCTGCGATAACCGGTATTACAATATAAATAAACCGGTTTATCTTTCGGTAACATCAATAATTTCTTTTTAAAATCCAATGCATAAAAATTTAATTGCCCGGCTCCTTCAATATGCTCGGCATCGTATTCCGATTTTGTACGAACATCGAGAAATGTTCCGTCATTTTTTTTAATTAATTGATCAAAGGTTTCGGCATCTGTTTCAATAACTCCGTTAACATATTTTATACTGTCTTGAGAAAATGAAAATTGAAAACTCAGAATGATAAATGAGATTAAGATTATTTTTTTCATATATATTAAGATTATTTTATGCAATTATACGGTATTAAGCATCTCGAATAAGTGATATTCATCACAAATTCATAAAAAATCGATATTTTTTACTTTGATTTTAAATATTTTTAACGTTTTAAAACCTACTTTTACATACTAAATATTTAAATTCACGTTTTAACAAAAAGTCTTAAAACAAAACTCAATAAAAAATAAATTCAATGAAGAAACTTACAATCCTTTTCATTTTTGTATTTCTGTACAGCATTTCATTTTCACAAGAATTTACTGTTAACGGAATGGTAAAAGATCAAAAAACCGACAATCCGATTATCGGGGCGGCTGTTTTTGAACTCGGTGATGCAACCATCGGAACAGCAACGGATACGGAAGGATTCTTCAGTTTGCGGTTTTCAAAAAAACATATTTTGTTGAAAGTTGCTTACATCGGTTACAGGGATACTGTTTTTGATATGTATTTAAAAAATGATACCGCACTAATTATAAATCTGATTTCCAAAACCGATATAAGTGAAGTGGAAATTGAAGATGATTCAATCAATTGGAAACCGGATGAAAATGATTTAAGCGTAGAAAATAAAATTATTGTTGCAGAAGGGGCAGATAAAAAAAATGTGTTTAAACCTAAACCTGTTATCATTAAAAAAAATACTGCTGAAAAGCCGAAAATTGATGAATTGTTTTTAAGTGATAATAACAGCGTTTTCGGCAAATTAATTTTCATTGACGGTGCACGAATCTATTTTCCCGAACAAAGATTAAAATTAATACCTTTTTTTGATAAAAATTCAGTGAGTGATTACGGTTTCTATCCGGCAAATTTTCCGGCTGAATATGGTGGTCATACGGCACCTGTTTTGGATATTAAAATGAAAGAAGGTGATATGCAAAGATACAGAGGACAAATTGATTTTAACCTTTTCGCTTCCGGAATAAGTGCTTCGGGACCGGTTATTAAAGATCAATCATCATTTTTTATATCGTTCAGAAAAGCATACATAAATAATCCGTACACTGAACTTTTCAGGAAAGATAAAAGTGCCGATGAAGAATATTGGTCGGAACCGGCATTTTGGGATTTAAATTTAAAATATGCACATAAGATTAATGAAAACAATCGATTTTTTGTCAGTTTTTTTCATAATTCCAATCGGCTAAAAACCAATATCCTTGACTTTGGAACTTTTATCGGCGATACTCCGGACTATTCAGACAAAAACATTAATTCCGATTACGGAAATACTGCAACCGTATTGCACTTTAAACATACTTTTACAAAAGATTTTAATTTTAATGCCGCATTCATTTTTTCAAGATATAATTTAAAACAAAGTTTTACCGGAGATTCTGTTTTCGGCTCATACATCAATCGTTATGATGCCATATATACTTCAGGAAATGAAGATATTACATTAAAATTAAATAGTAAATACACGATTAATAACGAACATTTTTTACGTTTCGGTGCAAATGCCGTTAATCATCATTTCAGACCGGTAAAAGCAAGTTTGATATTAAACGACTTTGAGCATCCTAATAATATTGATACAACATGGGAAGCAAATACCGTAAATGCTCAAGAATATTCGGTCTTTGCTCGCGATAAGTTTATTATAAATGATGATTTTACGGTTAACGGCGGTTTGCGATTTTCTGCTTTTGTAAATTCCGGCAAGACCTATTTTTCTGTTGAACCGAGAATTTTTGCCGATTACAAATTATTTAAATTTTTATCATTAAATATCGCTTATGCTTATCATAAAGAATATGTACATCTTTTATCCGGAAATTCAGCCGGTTTAACAAGCGATATTTTTATTCCTTCTTCCGAAAATATTTTACCGCAAATTACAAATCATTTTGCCGCCGGAGCTGAATTAAATCTTCCTTCAGATATAAAATTAAACGGAACCGTTTTTTATGACAACATAGTAAACTTATACGATTATAACGAAAATTTCAACTATTTTGATTATCCCGGGAAGCTTGTTTTAACCGGAATGAACATTGAAGAACGCATTATACCTGCAAAAGGAAATTATACAGGAATTCGCACAACATTATCAAAAAAATATAAAGGACTAAGCGTAAACATCGGGCATACCATTTCCGATTTCAGCGTAAAGACCGACAGCATAAATTTCGGTCAATCATATCAATATCGTAATAATCACCGCCATGATTTTAACATTAAATTATCTTATGCAATTAATGAAAACATTAAGGTTTTTGCAAATTGGATTTATCAAGCGGGTAATTATGTATCACTGCAAAAACAACATTACATCCCCTATGATTATAATGACGGAGAATTAGGAACAAAATTCGTACTTAATCCGACAATGTATTTAACAGATTATACAGAATCATCGCTGTTAAACAGAAACGATTTTCAATTACCGCCATACCACCGTTTAGATATCGGTGCAAATTATGTACTTGATAATCATACTTTCGGAATCCGTATTTACAATGTGTATAACCGCAAAAATGCCGATATTATTGATTACAAAAGAAGTGTACTGACAAACAATGCTGCAAATCAACTTGTAAAATTTACAAATTTGCCGTTTTTTCCTACGATTAGTTATTCGTTTCGGTTTGAGAATTAACAATATAAATAGTCATTGTATCACAAATAAATAAAGTGATACGATGACCGTACAGATGCAACCTTTCATCAAAGAAACTTGTCTTTATTATAAACCTTTTCGTATATTTTACGTATAAGTATTATCATAAAGCAGTTTTTACCTCTTTAAAATTAAAATACTATGAAAACTTTAAAACTTACACTCATTTCATTTTTTCTTATTTTTTCCTTTTCGGGATATGCACAAACAAATTGGACGGGGAGTGGTGACGGAACATCTTTTTCAGATTTTAATAATTGGGATAACGGTATCCCGACAATAGGCAGTATGATAATTTTTGATATAGGAGGAGATATACACATTACAAATATTCCTAATTCATTTGTATCTTCAAGTTCTGCAATTTCCGATATGATGATTCAAAATAATACTAATGTTTATTTTGATAATTCTGCTGCCGGAAGTATAGATTTTTATGTTGACAATATTGAAATTGAAGGAGGCAGCAGTTTACATTTAACAGGATCAAATACAATAGATGTATTTACACAAACAGCAAATATATACGGCACACTTGATGCCGGAAGAATTCATAAATTTTCGACCTTCGGAACCGGAAACGGTATTGATTTTATTGATTCTGCTACTTTTATTACGGCAAATACAGGAGGTGTTAATGCAAGTATTCAAGGTAATTTTAATTATAATAATCAATTTCATTTAACATACAACGGTGTTGATCCTCAAAATACAGGGCTGTCGGGTCAATCTCAAATAATAGGTTTTTTAACAGTTGAAAATCCGAGTGGTGTAAAAATGAATAATAATATGTCGGTTAACACTTTAAATCTTACAGACGGAGATTTTGATATTGATAACTTTAAATTAACAATAAGCGGAGAAATTTTATATACAAGCGGCTCATTACAAGGAAATTTATCCGGTTCCGTATTACAAATTAATGAACCTGCAAGTACTGATATTTTTATAAATACACCGATTCAATTAGATTCTTTAATTATAAATGATTTAAATGCAAATACAACTTTAATAAACGGGAATATTTTAGACGTTAACAATCTTGACATTCAAAACGGACCATTATACATTGACGACTGTACTTTATCAATAAATAAAACATATACTGCAAATTCGGGTGCTTCTCAACTAAACGGAGGATTTGACGCAATTTTAATTTTTAATTCTTTAACCCATTCTCCGTCTGATTTGAACGCAATTGAATTAAAAGAACTTACATATGCCGGTAATTATAACCTTACATTAGAAGGAGATTTGACCGTTGACAACTTTCTTGATATGCAAAACGGGAAATTAAACTTAAATAATAACACATTAACATTAAACGGAAACTATTACGGATCCGGCGGTATTCTGGCTGCTCCGGGCGGTTCGTCAACTATTATTATTGACAATACAAACGGAAACACTGATGATATGTATCTGGAATTTGACAATACAAATCATTCCTTGTATTCATTAACAATTAACAAGCCGGACGGAATTGTTAATATAGATTCTGATATAGATATTCTGGACCAATTAAATATTGACGGAGGACATTTAAGAATTAACAATACGCTAAATATTAATCCGGATATTGAAATTGATGCCGATATCAATAATTATATTATTATTGGTACTGCCGGCATAATAAATATTAACGGTTTAATTTCAGGTAACGATTATTCAATACCCTTCGGTACAGATAATTATTTTGCACCTCTTACTTTGACTCCGTCAAACAATATTACAAACATATCTTTTACCGTTCACGATACCGTTTATTCCGAAGGTAATTACGGCATTCCGTTGCAAAAAAGAAATGTTAATTTATGCTGGGAAATTTATAATTCGGCAAGTGCTGATTTTGATTTAACTTTATCTTGGGAACCAAATTCTGAATTTCCCGATTTTGACAATAATCAATCTTATATCTCAAATTTTACGGGAGAAGAATGGGATAATATAGGTACAAATACAAGTACTACTGCTAACGGCTTATTTTCTCAACACCGAAATATTACCGGTGAAACCGGATTTTTTGCCGTTTTTTCAGGCACAAATTACAAACCGACTTCTTCTGACAATACAGTTACAACAACTGAAAACACGGTTTATATTTTTTCACCCTCGGATTTTCCTTATGATGATACCAACGGTGATAATTTTGCAAAAATAATGATTGGCAATCTTACCGAAAACGGCACTTTGTTTTTTGACTACAATGACAATGATAATCCTGATTCCGGAGACACTTTATACGGCGGGGAACAAATATTTTTATATGAAATTGAAGCCGGAAAATTAAAATTCTTACCCGATAATAATACCGTTGGTATTCCTTATGCAAATTTCGGATTTAAAGTAAGTGACGGCAGACAATACAGCATAAACGATAATGTTATGACAATTAATGTCAGCAATAACCTTGCACCTGTTGCACCTGCAGAGCAAAGCTTTACACTCCCTGAACACAGCCCTGAAGGAACTGTTGCAGGTAAAATTGAAGCAAACGATCCTGACGGTGATAATATCTATTTTTATCCGTTGGAAGACGGCGTAATTTATTCAGATGCATTCAAATTAAATGATGACGGTACAATAGCGGTTGATAATTCAAATAAATTGGAATATTCCTTAAATCCGACATTCAGATACAACATAGATGTTTGTGACGACGGCTTACCTATTTTATGCACAACTGTACATGTAACTATTAACTTAGAAGAAGTTATCAGAGATTTAGTGCCGGCAAATTTTATTTCTCCCAACGGTGACGGTCATAATGACAGATGGTTCGTAAAAGGTTTGGAAAATGACACATACGAAGCATTTATTTTTAACGGCAACGGGAAATTGTTATTTTATTCAGCCGATTATAAAAACGGTTGGGAAGGAAAAAGCAGAGGCAATGAACTTCCTCCGGGTGTATATTATTACTTATTAAAATCTCCGACTTTTGAAAAATCAGGTACCATAACTTTAGTAAGGTAATTTTAGTATGATTTTTGCCGAAAGATTATTATTTAAAGCAGAAAAATGATAAAAAAATTATTAATAATTAGTTTCAGTTTATTCAATATTTTTAATTCTGAAGCTCAGATATACAATATTCATAATTTCTATACGCAAAACATGTTCTATTATGCGCCTGCACATACCGGTGATAAAGAACAACTTGCAGCTTTTGCCGATTACAGAAATCATTTAACGGGAATTCCTGATGCCATACAAACAGCAACCGTCGGTTTACATTCTCCGATTACAAAAAAAATGAATCTCGGCGGTTTGATAAAAACTCAAAGAGTCGGATTATTTGAAACTTTATCCGGGCGTTTAGATTATTCTTTCAGAACACAAATAACTGATAATCAAACAATAGGTTTAGGAATAAACGGAGGTGTTATGCAACGAAATATTAATACGGATAATGCTGTTGTTCTTGACACGAATGACCCTACCCTTTTTCCGGATTATGCAAAAAAAATAATTTATTTCGCAGGGGCTTCTTTAAACTATAAATTTAAAAATCTTAATTTCGATATAGGAATCCCTTCCGTTTATCGTTCTGCCGATTTGCTTAATACAAATTATTTTTCATTTTTATCATATAACATTTTCTCAAAAAGCAGAATTTGGCAATTTCAACCTTCTGTTTTGGCTGTTTATAATTCATCAAAAATTTTTGATTCACATATCAACTTACTTATCAATTACGATAATATATTCTGGTTTCAACCAACTTATAAACTCAACGGCAGCATTGTTGTTTCGGCAGGCGTAAACTTAAAGAAAATAGGTATCGGCTATGCCTATGAAACCAATTCAGGTCCTTTATCATACATCGGCGGTGCATCTCATGAGATTATTCTGACATACGGCTTCTTTAAAAGACGATTGCATACCGTAGATTCCGTATATGATAATTCTTATAACAACCCGAAACTGAAAGGTAAAATTAACGGTAAAACTTATGAAGAATATGTTAATGCAAATAATTACGGGTTTTATAATAATATTATGGAATTAACGGACTCAATTCATAAAGAAGAAATTAAAAAACAAGATTCAATAAATGCTCTTGCAAATCAAGATTCTATAAAACAAGCATTATTAAATCAAGCAAGGCAGGATTCCTTAAATCAGGCTCGTATTGCCTTAACAGAGCAAGCAAAAAAGGACTCTTTACGTCAACATGCGCTCAGACATTTAAGCGATGATGAATTAAAAATTCTGCAAAAAGGCGTTCATTTTGAATTGAGTTCTGCCATGCTGACACAAGCATCTCGAAATTATCTTGATTCGGTTGCAAAACTGATTATTAAAAATACGAATATCAAAGTTTTAATTACCGGTTATACCTGTGATTTAGGTTCTGAAGCCGTAAATTTAAGATTTTCCGTAGACCGATCTGAATCTGTCAAATATTATTTAATACAACAAGGTGTTCCGCCGAATCGAGTCAGTACAAATGCAGGATTAGATGCCGAACCGGTGGTTCCGAACACAAGTGAAGCTAACAGAAAACTAAACCGAAGAGTAAGTTTCTCGATTCTTCGAGAATAAGAGACTAAAAAAATGTCTGAAATTCAAGCAGAAAAGTCTTTCCGAATGATGGAATACTCTGCGAAGCAAATTTAACTCAGAATCTGAAAAAATTGTTAATTTGCTGTAAGATTCTGAACCATAGGTATATCAGGAAAGCTAAACAAGTTAAGGATGATAAGATAGTACTTTTTCAAACCGTTTTTTTATTTTACAATCATTCGAACTTTTTCAATTTTAGGTCCGTTAATTTCAATGACTTCAAATAAATAATTTTCAGTTTCAATAATCTCATTTATTTTCGGAATTTGTTCATATAAAAAGAAAATATATCCTGCAAGTGTTTCAAATTCCTCAGATTCAGGAAGTTCAAATTTATACTTTTCATTCAAATAATCGATTTCAATTCGTGCCGAGAAAATAAATTCCCTGTCATTTATTTGTGTTTCCGTATGCGTATCAGCATCATGCTCATCTTCAATTTCCCCGAAAATCTCTTCAATAATATCTTCTATGGTTACGATTCCGGAAGTTCCGCCGAATTCATCAACAACCAAAGCGACACTTTTATGTTCTTTCAAAAGTTTGTTCAATAACTTATTTGCTTGCATGGTTTCCGGAACAATCGGCATTTGAGATAAAGCAGATTTTATGGTTTTTGTTTGTTTAAAAATCGCCAAAGTATGTACATAACCGATTATATTATCAATATTATCTTTATATATAAATATTTTTGAGAAGCCGCTTTCAATAAATTTATTTTTTACGGATTCAATATCGGCAAGAATATTTTCAGCAACAATTTCATTTCTCGGAATCATACATTCTCGAATTTTCGTTTCCGAAAAATCCAAAGCATTCTTGAAAATTTTAACATCTCCGGAATTTTCGAAGTTTTCATCTGTTTCAACTTCCGTTTCCGCTAAAAAATAATCTAAATCGATTTTTTTTAAACTTGTTTTTCCTTTTTCAAAGTTTATTTTGCGTCCTTTAAACAAAGCAATAAACCATACAGAAAACCAAACACTGAATTTTGCAATCGGGTACAATAAAACATAAAACATTAAAACCGGAAAAGCCAATTTAGAAAGAAAGAAATTAGAATTTTGTTTAAAAATTGTTTTAGGTAAGAATTCAGCAGTAACCAGAATTAAAAGTGTCGATAATAACGTTTGAATTAATAATATTACAAAATCGTTAGTACTTAACCATCGCTCAATATAGGGTTCAGCAACTTTTGCGAAGAAAATCCCGTATATTACCAAAGCAATGTTATTCCCGACCAACATAGTTGAAATATATTGCCCGGGATTATTCGTAAATATTTTTATAATCCCTGAAGACGTATTTTTTTGTTTCTTATCGACTTCAATCTTTAAACGATTTGCAGACACAAAAGCAATCTCCATTCCAGAAAAAAAAGCAGAGAAAACCAATGAAATCAGAATAAATAAAAGACCCGATGTTAACATTCTGTTATGTTATTAACAATAACTTTTCAGTTAAATATTAAATTAAAAATATAAAATTAAAATATTTCTGTTAATTTTGTTTGAAAGTTTGCAAATTAATGAAGATTCTGAATAATAAAAAAATAAAAACACTGGAAGAAGAAAACAAAAGACTTCATGATGAATTGCAATTAATAAAATCTGATTTCAAGTTGTTATATAAAAGATATTCTGAGATTTTTCACGGTATCCCCATTGGTGTTTTATTGTTTGATGAGCATTTAAAAGTTATTGAAACCAACAAAACATTTCTTGAAATTTTTAATATTGAACAAGCCGAAATCATTAATTTCAATCTTGCTGAAATAAGTGATAAAAGGATTTTACCTGCATTTTTACAAATAAAAAAAGGCTTTGAAGGATTTTACGACGGTGAATATCGTACGACATTCAAAAAATTAAATCTTTATATTTCCGTACACACAAAACCCTTCTCTTTTGAATATGAAGATAAAATTATTAATGGAGGAATTGCACTGTTCAAAGATGTTACCGAACACACACTGGCAGAAAGTGCCGTTAATAAATCATATGATACATTCCAAAGAGTAACGGATAATGTGAATGCCGTCATTTATGTTATTGACCCTGCAAATTACAAAATTCTCTTTATGAACAGTAAAGCGGATAAAGTTTTCGGAGAAAAAGTCGGGAAAATTTGTTACAAAGAGTTCTTTAACAGAACAAGCTCTTGCGAAACCTGTCAAGTAAAAATTCTCAAAGAAAATAATACTCCGATAGGGATTTTTTCAGAAACGGAATATTTTGAAGAACATACCCAACAATGGTTTCAATTATCATACGGGTTTATTGAATGGATTGATAATAAAAAAGTAATGTTGTTAACATCAATTGACATAACAGATGTAAAAAAGACTCAAAAAGAATTCATTCAGCAAAGTAAAGAATTTGAAGATGCTTTACAAAAACTGACTCACCAAAACGAACAAATTAATAAACAATCAGAAGAATTAAAAGTATCCGGTGCCATTAAAGATACCATGTTTTCAATAATTGCACATGATCTCCGAGGTCCGGTCGGTAATATTACAACGGCATTGGACATTATCAGAGATGATAT
Organism: Bacteroidales bacterium; assembly: GCA_029932445.1. Lineage (GTDB taxonomy): Bacteria > Bacteroidota > Bacteroidia > Bacteroidales > JAADGE01 > JAADGE01. The sequence continues at coordinate 10,343 of JAOZQB010000038.1, forward strand.
TTATGAACTCAGTAAAGATGAAATACTGGAAATCATTAAACCTCTCAGAAATTCTGCCGGAGCTGCATACAATCTTTTGGTAAATCTTTTATTCTGGGCAAAAAACGAAAGCGGAGAAACTTTCTTTATCAAAGATGAAATTTTATTAAATGATATAATTGATGATGTTTTAATCCTTTTCGGTCCTAATATCGAAACGAAAAACATTAACTTAACGGATAATACGGACAAAGAATATTTTATATCTGCTGATGAACACATGGTAAATACGATTATTCGAAATTTAGTTTCAAATGCGGTTAAATATACGAAAGAAACCGGGAATATCATTCTTGATACTAAAGAAACAACGGGAAAAAACGGAAAACAATTTGTTAAATTCTCTGTTGAAGATGACGGTATCGGGATTTCCGAAGAAAATATTTCAAAAATTTTTAACTCTAAAGAGTTTTTTTCCACTTACGGTACTAATAAAGAAAAAGGAACCGGAATCGGTATAATTTTGATTAAAGATTTTATTGAAAAACACAAGGGATATCTGGAAATTGAAAGTGAAAGCAACAAAGGAACAAAAATATCAGTTTTTTTTCCGCTTGATTAAATTATCAAAATATTGAAAATTTTAACAGAAAAATACAACACAATTGCAAGTATTATTTTTATACTTCTGATTGTTATATTCAGTAGTTTTTTTCTCTTCAGTTCGTTTAAAAAAACATACATTTCCGAAAATGAAAATGATATAATAAATACTCTTAATCAAGCGGAAAATCTTCTTTTTAAACAATATGCTCAAAATAAACAAACCCTCATTTCTGCACAACGCTTTATTAATTTTATTTTTGAAGACCCTCAAAACATCCGAATAGATTCATCAAATCTCATTAAGCTTAAAGCTCAAAAAAAGAATCAATCATATTATAAAACCTTTGAATTTCCGGCTGTTAACATCAAGAATCAATCAATTAGCAATCCTAATGCACTTGTTGAAAAACAGTTGTATATTAATAATGTTTTTTGTGAAATTTGGCAAAAATCCGGAAATAACTTTGTCAGAATTGCATCCGGAAAGCCAAATGAAAAAAATAAATTTATTTTCATAAACTCTGCCGAAGAACCGGCAAAAACCCTTTTAACAGGAAGTTAATATATCGAAAATGTTCAAACAAAATCAGATTTAAATTACATTTCATCATTTCCAATCTATTACAACGGGAAAATTCTCTTTTTTGTAAGCGTTGAAAATAATAATAATATATTATCTTCAATTAATTTATTATATCACGACCTTATAAGTAAAATCCTTATTATCAATAAAGAAGGAATAATAATTTCAGGGAATGAAGCTAAAAATAATTTTCCCGATGAATTAAATCTCGACAAAAACATCGTGCAAAGTGTCGAAAATTTAAAAATGAAAAAGTTTGACAATAAAACCTTATATTTTCGTTTTATTCCTGAGCTTTCTGTTTATATCGGATATATACACACTGATTTTGAAACAAATCCGGTTTTGATTAAATCGAAAAAATACATCTTTTTCCTTTTTTTCAGTTTGGCAATTATTTTTGTATTATTTTATATTTTTCTCAGATATAACTATAAACAAAAACAATCAAAGCTTTTTTATAACTTAAAAAATATGCTTCCTCAAAAATCGGGGAATCTGAATTCTTTTGAAAATATTATTGCTTCATTTCGTCAGTACATTTCCGAAATAAATATAATTACTTCTGATATCGTAAACGGAAAATACGACTCAAAAATTAATGATATATACAAAACCGACAAATTATATTCTGACATAAGAATAATACAAAATGAATTTCTGAAAATAAAGCAACAAGAAACAGATCAAATAACGGAATTTAAACTAAAAGAAGATTTCGGTAAAACGACGATACAAATATCCGAAATTCTTCAATATGCATCTGCACTTGAAGACTTATCCTACAAAATAATCAAACAAATTTCAGAATTTATCGGTGCTGAACAAATTGCAATATTTATTGTTGATGAAGATCTTCAAAAGAACAAATCTTTAAAAATGTCGGCAAGTTTTGCTTATTCAAAAGAAAGAACCGCTCACAAAGAATTAAGCATTAATGAAGGGCTGATCGGAAGAGCATATTTAGAAAAAAAAACAATTTTATTAACAGAAATACCTGATAACTATACCTTTATTGAATCAGGTTTCGGCTTTCAAAAACCAAGTTGTCTGTTAATTATTCCTTTGATTTTTAATAATGATGTACAAGCGCTGATAGAATTAGGAAGTATTAACATGATAGAGGATTATCAAATAAAATTCCTTGAAGATATCGGCGAAAATATTGCATCAACCATTGCAAACCTGAAACATTCAAAGCAAACCGAAAGACTTCTGAAACAAACAACCGAACAATCTCAAGAAATTGAAGATCAAAGAAAAACTCTGGAAGAAAAAATTAATACACATCGTAAGCAAAACAGAAATCTTGACAAACAAATTCTTCAATTAATAGAAATTATAGACTCTATAAAATCCGTTTCTTTTCTTATTGAATACGATTTAAAAGGAAATATTATGGATGTGAGCTCTAAAGTCATCAATCTGTTTGAATCAAATAAAGAAGATTTCATTTCTAAATCACATAAAGATATTATTAAATCTGAGAAATATTCTCAAATTTATCAAAGCTTTTGGGATGATTTAGCTGCTAATAAAACGCAATATATTGAAGAGGTCCTCTATGCAGAAAATAAAGAAATAACTATGAAACAAACCTATGTTCCCATAAGAAATGTCAGAAGAAAAATATACAGAATTTTATCAATCGGCACAATTAAAGATTAACTGTGAAATTAAACAAAAGCATATCAATTAATAAGCTGTTAATACGTATTGTTTTAATAACTTTTATTTTGTCCGTCGGAATAATTTCGACTGTTTCTGTTTTTAATTTAAAAGCGTATAAACAGAATCAAGATATAAAAATTAATACGGTAACTGCCGAAAAATTTTCCGAAAGCATTACGGGAGAATTCGAAAAAGCAATTTTAACAACTCAATTAATTTCCCGAATTATTACTAATGTAAACACCGATATATCAGAAGAATTAAAAACAAAACTTGAAAAACTTATTAAATCCGATAAGGGCATTCAGGGATTATTCGTATTTATCGGAGACCCTTCTTTGTATACGGACAGTAAAAATAAGCTTTTCAGAGACACGACAGATAATTTCAGCACCTTATCCATAAATAAAACAGGAAACACCGTTCATTCTTCTTTTTTCGATACCGATGAATTAAAAATAAATTCCTTAGATTTTAATAGACTGACTAAAAACACGGATATTTTAATCTCAGAACCGTTCAAAATAAAAACAGGAAAAAAATCTGAATATGTCCTCGGATTCACATCTCCTCTTTATCACAGAAATAAAATAACAGGTTTTATATCTGTCCGATACAGAACTCAATCTTTAGTTTCAAAGATTAATTCAAATAAACATTCGGAATGCAATTTTATCCTGTTATCTCCAAACAAAAGCATTATTGCATATTCCGGAAATACACAAAATATCGGTAAAAATATTTTAAATCTTCACGGAAAAGAATTTAATCTGTACAGTCAATTACATCAAACAAAACAACACATTCCCGGAAATATTACAAAAATATTACCGCCGGATACGAATACGGAATTTGAATTTTTAAGTTCCTGCAAGGCTCCTTCCGATAAAAAATACGGAAATTTGTTAATCCTTTTTATCGTCATTAGTTCTGCCGTTCTTATTATCGGTATTTTATTGTTATTTTACTTCATCCGCAAATCATTTCTGCCGTTTAAAAGATTAATCAATTCGATTGAAATGCTGAGTAAAGGAACAAAACCGATTGAAAATACCGGGAATTTACCGCCTGAATACAAAAATACGGCAAATAATTTGAATAAAATCTCACAATTTTACAATGATATATCCGCATTTACGGAACACATTATTTCGGGAAATTTTGACATTCACCTGAAAGAACGATCTGAAAATGACAGTCCTTCTAAAGCTTTAAATAAAATTTCCGACTACCTCAAAGAGAAAAAACAGGAACAAACAACTGAAGAAAAAGAGACTTCGCTTCAATTATGGATGCGAAAAGGGCGTTTTGAAATTTCCGAAGCCGAGCGTATCAGTTCTAAGGATATAGGGAACCTTTCATACAATATTATTCGTTCTGTCGTAAATTATATTGATGCATTAATGGGCGGAATTTATTTATATGATAAAGAAAATGAAAATATTGAACTCATTTCGGCATATGCTTATGAAACTCAAAAGCATTTCAATGTCAGTTTTAAGCCGGGCGAAGGAATCGTAGGCGCATGTATTTTAGAAAAGAAAAAAGTTGTATTAAATAACATTCCTGAAGATTATATTAAAATTGCTACCGGCCTGGGCAGCGGAACTCCGGCATTTATTGCCGTTATTCCGATTGTTTTTAAAAATGAAATAAATGCAGCCGTTGAAGTTGCTTTTATGAATAAACCCGAAGATTATAAAATAGAATTTATTGAACAACTGAGTGACAGTATCGGTGCATGGATTGATGCTTCTCTTGTAAGCACTAAAACAGGAGAACTGTTGGAAATTTCACAGAAACAAACTCAAGAATTAGCTGATAAAGAAGATGAGTTAAATAAAAAAGTAACTGAATTACAAGAAATTCAGGAAAAAACCGCCGAAATTAATACCCGATATGAAAGCATATTGAATGCTGTTAATCAAACAATTATGACAGTTGAATATACACTTGACGGAACCATCATTACTTGCAATTCCGTTTATACCGATATCATGGGATTTGAACCGGAAGATATCAAAGGTAAAAACGTATTGGAAATTGTTCAAGATCAATCTGAAAGTTTAAAACAAATTATTGAAGAAGTTAAAACCGGAAAAACCATAAAAAAAGAAGTAAAACGCTATACCAAAGACGGAAAAGAAAAAACACTTACGGCAACCTATACACCTTATCTTGATAAAGAAGGAAAAATTGCACAAATTCTTTTCTTTGCTTTTGATATATCAAATATTAATAATTAACAATGAGATTAGTATAAAAAGTAAAAAGGTAAAAGTTTATAAAGTTAAAACGATGCTAATTAGGTTCTTACAAAACATTGAAGTTTTACATAAATGTTTTATTATCAATTGTTTAACTTTTTCTTGGCAATTTTTTATTCCTTTTTGAACCGGATTCAACAATAAATTAATTGTTTTTTATTAAATTATTTAGTATATTTATAGAAAAATTAAACTTATGAATACAGAAACCTCTTATCTCGGATTTAAACTGAAAAACCCTGTTATTGTAGGGAGTTGCGGTTTAACAAACTCAGTTGAAAATATCAAGAAACTTGCCGATAACGGAGCTGCTGCCATTGTATTGAAATCAATTTTTGAAGAAGAAATTTTGATGGAATATAATGCAACTGTTAAAAATACAAGTGATATTGATGAATTGAAATATCTTGATTATTATGATTATAAAATAAAACAGGATAATATTCAAAAATATATTCAACTCATAAAAGATGCTAAAAAAGCGGTTGATATTCCGATAATTGCCAGCATCAATTGCACCTGTTCTCATGAATGGTGCTATTTTACAAAAAAAATCGAAGAAGCCGGTGCCGATGCCCTGGAGTTGAATATTTTTATGATGCCTTATTTAAAAGATAAAACCGGTTCAGATAATGAAAATGTTTATTTTAATGTCAGTAAAAAGATTAAAGAGAATATCAATATTCCGGTATCAATGAAAATGAGTCATTATTTTTCAAATCTCGGAGGGTTTATTGAAAAGCTTTCGGAAAAAGCTGATGCTTTGGTTTTATTTAACCGCTTTTACAGTCCTGATTTTGATATTGATAATGAAGAAATTTTTGCGGGACATATCTACAGTTCAAAACATGAAATGCACATTCCTTTGCGTTGGATTGCCATGACTCACGGACATCTTCAATGTGACATTGCCGCATCAACAGGGGTTCATTCCGGAACGGATCTTATTAAAATGCTGCTTGCCGGTGCCGATGCTGTTGAAATCGTTTCAACGATTTATCAAAACGGACCGGAAATAATAAAAACCATACTTGCAGAATTGGAAGATTATATGAAAAAACACAATTATAACAGTATTGATGATTTTAAAGGAAAATTAAGTCTTAAAAATGCGGAAAATCCTTCGGCATTTTATCGTGTTCAGTTTATGAAATATTCTGAATTTGAGAAATAATTGTGAAGACTCAGAATATTCAAACGCAGGGGTTAAGCCCTGCGTTAAAAAGTAGTGCTTATTTTAAATTGAAATATCGTATATAATAATAACCTTCTTCATATAAAGGAATTTCTTTTAATTCGAGTTCTGTTTCATTTACTTTTAATATCTCAAAAAAGAAATAAGGATATTCTTTGGAAATATCAGTAACGGAATATAAATGTAATTTTGTTTGTTCTTCATTATCATAATACCAATGTAAAGTATCATAATAATAAGCATCCGATAATTCATCCGGACATTCATCCTGATTGACATATAAATTATTTGAAAAAAAACGATTAGAATTATTTTTTCTGCAATCTTTATCTAAATATAAATAAGTAATATCGTTTTGTGTATTATTGTCATCAAATCGATTTACTTTATAAAGTTCCCAATCATTATTCTCAAAATATTCATTATCAATTTTATTCTTTTTGCAAGAAGTGTTTATTAATAAAATTAATAATAAAATTCCGGTATATTTAAGTATTCTTTTCATTGTTTTATAATTTAATCAAAATGCCATATATGTTTCTTTAATAATTTTATTCTCGTTTTCAATAGTTGTATCATGTCTTAATACAAAACTTCTTTGATTATAGTATTCTATAAATCGCGAAAATTTTACATGTATTGTATCAAAATCATAAGGAATAAAATGAATTGAATCATTTTCAATTTTTATTGTATAGCTGATATAATAATCAGTAGAACATAAGTCAAATATATTACAACCGTCTTCCCCAAGATACATAAACGAATTTTTCTCACAATCCTC
>JAOZQB010000210.1 GCA_029932445.1 Bacteroidales bacterium
TTGCCAGCCACTAACAAAGGCTCATACGTAATGCGGGGTTTATCATAAATTGAAAGATTATGCAAGCAATAAAATTTAGTAGTAAATTGAAAGTGTGTAACTTCGGAAACCCGCACTACGCATAGCCCGAACGTTCTTGCATACATTTCAAATTTATGTAATTTTATTTACATGTTTCATAAAATAAAAGAAACGTAATTTTGTTATTTAGTTTCTTGTATAACAAAGACAATCATTAAATAAAGTCCTTAAATTTTATCTCTCATTTTCGCTCCGATAATCAATTGTCCCAAAGCAATACCGCCGTCATTGGAAGGAATTTGTTCTTGGGAAAACACTTTAAACCCGTTTTCAGAAAGTTGATTTTCGACTTTTGTCAACAGATATTTATTTTGAAAGGTTCCGCCGGAAAGAACAACTTTATGAATGCCGGTTTTTTCACGCATTTTTTTTGCTGTTTGCAACACGATTTCTGCCGATGTATTATGAAATTTTGCAGAAATAAGGGACGTTTTTATACCGTTTTTAATGTCGTTAATAATACCGGAAAAGCTTTTCTTAAACGAAATATTATCGCTTATTTCAAAATCGTAAGTTTCTGTAATTTGCTCATCAATAATGCTTTCTAAACGCATCGGTGCTTCGGCATGGTAGCCGGCAAGGTGTACCAATCCCAGCAAAGACGATACGGCATCAAATAATCGACCGGCACTTGAAATTCGGTAAGTATTAAAGTTATTTTTCAGAATTTGCAAATACATCTTTAAATTTTTGCTTTCGATTTTTTCCGTAAAAAAGTTTAAATCTTCAAAAACCGTTTCTCCGAAATAATGATATAAATATGAAACGGCAGACCTCCACGGTTCTTTTGAAACGGCATCGCCGCCGGCAACTTTTATGTATTCGAAATGCGTAAAACGTTCGTAGCTTGCCAAATCGTTAATAAAAAACTCACCGCCCCAAATACTTCCGTCATCACCTAAACCCACACCGTCAAATGCAATACCGATAACCTTTTCGTTTAAACCGTGTTCTGCCATGCAGGAAACAATATGTGCATGATGATGTTGTACTTTAATCAATTCGGTTTCCGGAAATTGTTTGTGTAAATCATCGGCGAACTTACTTGAAAGATAATCCGGATGCATATCGGCGACAATTATTTTCGGTTTAAATCGGAATAAGCGTTTATACAGTTCGTAACTTTCTTTGTAAAAATCCAAAGTTTCAAAATTTTTCAAATCACCGATATGTTGGCTCATCAATGCTTGATTTCCTTTACCGATGCAAAAACAATTAACGAATTCGGAGCCGCCGGCAAAAATACCTTCGGTATTAAAATCGGTAATAATCGGAGAGGGAGCAAATCCCCTTGAACGACGCAGCAAACGGAGTTTTTTATTGGCAAATATTCCGACACTGTCATCGGTACGATTATGAATTTTACGGTTGTAAGTGATTATGGCATCGACTTTATCATCAAAGGTTTTCAGTGCTTCTTCGTTGCTCGTAATTATGGGTTCATCGGTGAAGTTTCCGCTGGTTAAAACAACAACATCGGTTTTTAATTTTTCAAATATAAGATAATGCATCGGCATATACGGCAGCATTATTCCCGCATTTGACAAACCGTTTGTAACCGAAAGTGCAAGTTTGTGCTTCGATTTTAATAAAAGTATCGGTCGTTGCCATGAGCTTAATGTTTTTTCTTCTTCGGAAGAGATTTCGGCATATTTTTTTGCTGTTTCTGCATCTTTACACATCACGGCAAATGCTTTGCTTTCGCGATTTTTTAATATACGCAAATTAGTTACGGCATCTTCATTTACGGCATCACACATTAAATGATAACCGCCCAATCCTTTGATTGCTATGATTTTACCTTCTTCCGTAAGATAGGAAATAACATCAAGAATATCGTTTATTTTTGTAATATAATTGCATTTATAATACAGCGAATAATTAGGACCGCAAGTGTTGCAGGCAACCGGTTGGGCATGAAATCGACGGTCGTAAATGTCGGTATATTCACTTTTGCATGTGTCGCACATTTCAAATTCAGCCATGGTTGTTTTTTCGCGGTCGTAGGGCAAATCTTTAATAATGGTAAAGCGCGGACCGCAATTGGTGCAATTGGTAAACGGATAATTAATACGATGTTTTTGCGATTTCATATCCTCTAAGCAGGCATCACAAACGGCAATATCAGGGCTGACTTCCGTGACAGTTTCCGAAGAACTTTCACTTTTTTTAATACGAAATTCCGTAAAGAGTTCATCTTCGGCTTTGCTGAATTGAATGTTTTTTATTGAAGAGGCGAGAGGTGCTTGTTTTTTTATTTCTTTAGTAAAATGAAGAACCGTTTCTTTTTCGGCATTTATTTTAATTAAAACACCGTCATTTCGATTTTCAACCCAACCTTTTAAATCAAATTGTTCGGCAAGTACATATATAAACGGGCGAAAACCTACGCCTTGTACCAATCCGGTGATTTTTAAGAGATATGTTGTTTGGGACATATTAATTTTATGAAATAATAGTGCAAATATTATAAATATATCGATTTCCGGATATGATTTATGTCAATCTCTCAGTTAATTTTAAAATTTCTTCTTTCGGAATTTTCTTTTCATAAAGAATATGATAAACGGCATCAGTAATCGGCATATCAATTTTATATTTCTTATTAATTTCATAAATACCCTTTACGGCGTAATATCCTTCGGCAATCATTTTCATTTCAAGTTGTGCGGCTTTTACGGAATATCCTTTTCCGATCATGGTTCCGAAAATACGGTTTCGACTGAATTTTGAATATGCCGTAACCAATAAATCACCGAGATATGCGGAATTTTTAATATCACGAGTTATCGGATGAACGGTATCAACAAAGCGTTTAATTTCACGAATGGCATTTGAAACTAACACAGCTTGAAAATTATCGCCGTAGCCCAATCCGTGACAAATACCGGAGGCCAATGCAGAGATGTTTTTCAGAACGGCAGAATATTCGGTACCGTATATGTCATCGGAAATGTTGATTTTTGTATAATGTGTTTTTAGGTTTTTACCGACTGAATCAGCTAAATCTGAATTTTCTGAAGCTACCGTCAGATAGGATAATCTTTCTCCGGCAATTTCTTCTGCATGACAAGGTCCTGCAATAATTCCGATATGATGTATCGGAACTTTGTATTTTTGATTAAAATATTCGGCAAAAATAAGGTTCTCATCAGGAATAATTCCTTTTACCGCTGAAATAATATACTTGTCGGATAACGAAAATTTGTTTTTTGATAAAGCATTTTTAATAAATGCAGAAGGAATTGCAAAAATCAAAACATCCGATTTTTTAATAACATCATTTATGTTATTACACAGCGAAATTCGATCAATATTTAATTCAACCGAAGAAAGATAGAATTTATTTCGTCGATGTTTTTTTATGTATTCAACATTTTCGGAATTTCTTACAAACCAGTTGATTCTGTTTGTGTTTTCGGAATCACAGATAATTTTAATCAGTGCAGTTGCCCATGATCCGCCGCCGAGTATTCCGATTGTTTTATTCATTGTATTTCGATTAAAATTTTATCAACGGGTTAAAACCCTAATGCGGGTAGTTTGTTTCAGCCCCCGACTTAAGTCGGGGGTTAATATAAAACCCGATAAAAATAAGGACTTTAGTCCTTGTTAATGAGCTTATATACTTATATACAGGGGTATAATAAATATTTATTTCGTATTTTTGTATGTTTAATAATTAATCGGACAAAAATGATTTTTATTAATAATCTGTTCTAATTTATTTTTTGTTTCATTAAAAGAATAAAATATTGCTTTTTCGGAAACAATTTCATCTAATTCATTTTGTAAGTATTGTTTTGCAGAAACAAAATCATCATTTTCGCTGATAATTTCAATTTCATCTTTGTTAAATTGCTTAATAAATTGAACGAATTTATCATAAACAGCATTTTGTATTTTAAGTTTAACTTGTGTTTTCGGAATCACAGATAATTTTAATCAGTGCAGTTGCCCATGATCCGCCGCCGAGTATTCCGATTGTTTTATTCATTGTATTTCGATTAAAATTTTATCAACGGGTTAAAACCCTAATGCGGGTAGTTTGTTTCAGCCCCCGACTTAAGTCGGGGGTTAATATAAAACCCGATAAAAACAAGGACTTTAGTCCTTGTTAATGAGCTTATATACAAATTTACAAAAATTATTTTATTGAACATCTTTCCATTTAAATGTTTGAATCATTCGGTCAATATCTTTTCTGAGGAATTTTAAAGCAGGTGCTAAGGAATCTTTATTCGGAACATTATTAAAATAAAAAGCACCTCTGATGAAATGTTGTGTGCTGTCGGTTAAATAAAATTGAATTTGGGAGGCAACATCACCTTTGATGTCGTATAAAATTCCGTAAACTTTTGTCTTTTTATTTTCCCAAATTTTTGATTCTATGGCATCTGCTTTTATACTGTGTTTATATGCCAATTCACGAGTATCTTCTTCGTAAGAATCCAAATTATTACGAATGCTTTTATAACTTAAAAAAACGGTTGCATTAAATTTAGGGAATATCCAGTCAGCCCAATATTTTTGTGCATCTTTACTGCTGTCTTTTACAACTTCCGAATAGCTCGGAATTTCAAAAGTGTAAGGATAATCGGAATCAAACAAACGGTATTCTTTTTTCGGAAAATCAGCTCGTAAATATCCGTGAGGTTTGGGATAATAATTTTCTTTGCAGGAAAAAAGAAATATCATAGGTACGATGATTATTAATAAAAAATTAGTTTTTGATTTCATGTGTTTATTATTATAATTTTCAAAGGTCACATAGGAACACCCGCATTTGAACTT
>JAOZQB010000039.1 GCA_029932445.1 Bacteroidales bacterium
AACGAAACAAATTTAGAATCATGTCTGATATACGGTCCGAAGCGACCCACGGCAGCAACGACTTTTTTCTCTTCAAACATTCCGACATCACGCGGTAATTTGAATAATTCAAGTGCTTGTTCCAATGTAACCGTATCAATTGTCATGCCTTTTAATAATCCGGCATATTTCGGTTTTTCTTTATCATCGGCTTCTCCTAATTGGGCAACTGCACCATAACGCGCAAATCGTACATAAACATTCTTTCCGCTTATCGGATCTTTACCCAATAATCTTCCCTTTCCTGAATTTTTAATTAATTCCAATGCTTCCTCAAGGGTAATATTTTCAATATGTTGATCTTTTCTTAAACTTGCGAATTGCGGTTTCGTATCCTCATCTTGAATACCTGACTGAACAACAGGTCCGTATTTCCCTAATCGCACTGAAATTTGTTTGCCTGATTCGGGATCATTTCCTAAAATTCGTTCACCTGCATTACGTTCGGCATGTTCAATGGTATCTTCAATTTTTTTATGAAAATCTTTATAAAACCCGTCAATCATTTTATGCCAAACAATTTTTCCTCCGGCAATTTCGTCGAATTGTTTTTCTACATTTGCCGTAAAATTATAATCAATAATATTTTGAAAATTATCCTTTAAAAAATCAGTTACAACCATGGCAATATCTGTCGGGAAAAGTTTATTTTTTTCGACACCGAATGTTTTACGTTCTTCTTTTTCTGTTATTTTTCCGTCTTTTAATATAATATGCAATACTTCTTTTTCAATTCCGGGTCGACTTTCTTTAATCATATATCCTCGGTTTTCAATCGTTGAAATCGTCGGCGCATAAGTAGACGGTCTTCCGATACCATTTTCTTCAAGTTGTTTAACCAAAGCAGATTCCGAATATCTCGGCGGGTATTTACTGAATTGTTCAATCGCTTCCAAATAAAGACCTTTTAATTTTTCTCCTTTTTTCAGAAGCGGTAATAATGTATCTTCATTAAGGGCAGAATAAATTTTTAAGAATCCGGGAAATATTAAAACTTCACCCGATGCGGTAAATTTATAATCCGAATTCTTTATTTTAACAGTTATATTTGTACGTTCATATTCAGCATCAGCCATTTGCGAGGCTAAGGTTCTTTTCCTTATTAAATCATACAAACGTTCCTCATCAGAAGAGGCATGTATTGATTTATTTTGAATATATGTCGGACGAATTGCTTCATGCGCTTCTTGGGCATTTTTGGATTTTGTTTTATAAATTCTTTTTTTATAATATTTTTCTCCGAATTCTTTAATAATTGTATCTTTTGCCGTATTTATTGCCAGTGAAGACAGATTTACCGAATCGGTTCTCATATATGTTATGTAGCCGGCTTCATAGAGTTTTTGAGCAATCCGCATTGTTTTTCCGACCGGGAATCCGAATCGTCTGCCGGCTTCCTGTTGCAGGGAGGATGTCGTAAACGGAGCAGAGGGTGTCCGTTTACTCGGCTTTTTTTCAATATCTGCCACAAAATATTCCGGATTATTCAAACTTTTCAAGAAATCTCTAACCTCTTTTTCCGTTTTAAACTTTTGCGATAAGCTTGCTTTAAATGATTGATTATTTTCAAAAGATTGAAAATCACCGGACATTTTATAATAAACTTCCGGTTTAAAAGAATTTATTTCCCTTTCGCGTTCCACCAATAAACGAACAGCAACGGATTGTACACGTCCGGCAGATAATTTTGACTGAACTTTGCGCCAAAGAACCGATGATAACTCAAAACCTACTAATCGATCTAAAATACGTCTGGCTTGTTGAGCATTAACCAAATTGTAATTTATTTCACCCGGGTTTTCTACGGCATTTTTTATGGCATCTTTAGTAATTTCATTAAAAACTATACGTTTTGTATTTTTATTTTTTAATTTTAAGACTTCAAATAAATGCCAAGCAATTGCTTCTCCTTCTCGATCTTCATCTGAAGCCAACAAAACAGTATCGGCAGATTTTACTTCTTTTCGTAAGTCCGTAATAATTTTCTTTTTATCAGCAAGAACAATATATTCCGGCTTATAATTATTATTTACGTCAATGCCGAAATTCTTTTTAGCTAAATCACGAACATGTCCGAAGCTGGATTTTACCGTATAATCTTTCCCGAGAAATTTTTCAATTGTTTTGGCTTTTGCCGGGGACTCAACAATAACAAGGTTTTTACTCATAATAATGTTTATATATGTATGATATTTCTATATTTTAAAAAACTGCAAATTAAAAGAAATAAAAAACTAACATCAAATTTTTATTTTATAAATAATGCTATCTCTCTTATATTTAAGGTATTACATATTATTATTTTTAAGATTAAAAACGAATTAAAATTGAATCGGTTTTTTTATTAATTTTACACATTATTTAATACAATTGTATTTATTAATTTATGGAAAAGAAAAACAAACGATTTTTACGCATTTTTTGGGCAATCATAATATTCCCGATTTTATTAATTACATTAATTTTTGTTCTCATTAACATGAATCTTTTCGGGAAACTACCCGGTTTTCAGGAATTGGAAAATCCCAAAACCAATTTAGCCACTGAAGTATATTCTTCCGATCAAATACTTCTCGGTAAATTCTTTAATGAAAACAGAACCATTGTTGATTTTAAAGATGTCTCTCCGAGTGTTTTAAATGCTTTGGTCGCTACGGAAGATATTCGTTTTTATCAACATTCGGGGATTGATGCCAGAGCTCTTTTGCGTGTTTTTAAAGGTGTTGCTACAATGGATTTATCCGGCGGCGGCAGTACCATAACACAGCAATTAGCTAAAAATTTATACAAAATGCGAGTTGACTCTTCTGAATATCAAACCGGATTACACGGAAAAGCCAATTTAATTATCACAAAATTTAAAGAATGGGTAACAGCTGTTCGCTTAGAAAAAAATTATACCAAGCAAGAAATTATTGCTATGTACCTGACAACTGTAGATTTCGGAAGTAATGCATTCGGCATTAAATCGGCAGCCAGAACTTTTTTTGATACGACACCGGATTCTTTAACAATAGATCAAGCAGCAGTATTAGTCGGAATTCTTAAAGCACCGACATACTACAGTCCGAAAATAAACCCGAAAAATTCATTACGCAGAAGGAATACGGTTCTGAGTCAAATTGAAAAATATCAAAACAAATTGGAAGATTTACACGGTTACAAACCCATGCCTCATGCATATTATGATTCTTTAAGGGCACTGCCGATAAATCTTCACTACAGCGTTCAATCGCATTCCAAAGGAATAGCCCGACATTTCAGAGAATACATTCGTATTTTAATGTATAAAAAAGAACCTGTTGCTCTTGAAAAGCCGAAAAAACCTAAAAATGTTACTTGGCGTGACCCGGCTTATAAAAAATACAAAAGAGATATCGCAGCATACGAAATCAAACATCAAAAATATATTGAAGATTCATCGGAATGGGCTGATAATCAACTATACGGATGGTGTAACAAAAATAAAAAACCAAACGGTCAGAATTATAATATCTACAGAGACGGCTTGAAAATCTATACGACGATTAATTACAATATGCAAACTTATGCTGAAACAGCAGTAAAAGAACATATGGGTAAAGATTTACAACCTTTATTTTTCAAAAGACAAAAAGGCAGAAAAAAAGCTCCTTTTACCTGGCGAGTGACAACAAAACAAATTGAAAGAATTCTTCGTTTATCAATGAAACGTACGGAACGCTACAGAAGATTAAAATACGATCAGAAAAAAGATTCAGCAACCATTGCCGAAATTTTTAATACCCCCGTTAAAATGCGTGTTTTTTCTTGGAAAGGACCGATTGACACAACTATGACACCGATGGATTCAATTCGATATTACAAATATTTTTTACATGCGGGACTTATGTCTGTTGAACCTCAAACCGGCTATGTCAGAGCTTATGTCGGTGATATTGATTATGATTATTTCAAATATGACAATGTTTCTTTATCAAAACGACAAGTCGGTTCCACATTTAAACCCTTTGTTTATTCCATTGCCATGGAAGACAAAATATCACCTTGCCATAAAGTTCCTAATGTTCCGATTACGATTGATTTGCCGGAAGGACAGCAACCGCCCACTTGGACACCGACATTTTCAACCAGCAAAAAAGACGGTGAAATGATTTCTTTAAAATACGGTTTGGCAAATTCTTTAAATCAAATTTCAGCTTGGATAATGAAAAAATACGGTCCTTTTAAAATTCGGGAAATGGCTTATAAAATCGGAATAAAAAGTTGGTTGCCTGCGGTTCCTTCTTTATGTGTCGGTGCTGCCGAAGTTCACTTATCGGAAATGGTTTCTGCCTATACCACTTTTGCAAATCACGGAATCCATTCCGAACCCATTTTTGTTACGCGTATTGAAGATAAAAACGGAAATGTCATTGCCCGATTTAAATCAAAACATCGAGAAGCATTAAATGCAAATACAACTTATCGAATGATTGATTTGATGAAAGCCGTTGTTGACATGGGAACAAGCACAAGATTAAGATATAAATATCAATTCACAAATGAAATTGCAGGTAAAACCGGAACAACCAACGATAATTCGGACGGATGGTTTATCGGATATGTTCCAAATTTGGTAACCGGTGTTTGGGTCGGCGGTGAAGAACGAAGCATTCATTTTGAAAGCTCAGCGGAAGGACAAGGGGCTGCAATGGCATTGCCGATATGGGCATTGTATATGCAACAATGTTACAAAAATGAGAAACTCGGAATTTCGAAAGAACCGTTTAAAAAACCGACTTTATATGACGGTGTTGAAATAGATTGTGCCAAATACGATGAAATGCATCCTGAAAATAACTCTCAATACAATCAAAACGATGATAATTATTAGTCAACTTAATATAATCTTATGAATAAAGTCGTAAAAAATGCCGAAGAAGCCATCCAAGGCGTAAAAAGCGGAATGACACTTATGCTCGGCGGTTTCGGATTATGCGGAATTCCCGAAAACAGTCTTAAAGCTTTAGCTGCTTCCGGAATAAAAAATTTAATCTGTATTTCAAACAATGCGGGAATTGA
The DNA here is from genome assembly GCA_029932445.1 of Bacteroidales bacterium. Classification (GTDB taxonomy): domain Bacteria; phylum Bacteroidota; class Bacteroidia; order Bacteroidales; family JAADGE01; genus JAADGE01. The sequence continues at coordinate 5,083 of JAOZQB010000039.1, forward strand.
TGATTTCGGTTTAGGCGTACTTCTTCGCGATCATCAACTAAAAAAAATGATTGCTTCTTACGTCGGTGAAAACAAAGAATTTGAACGTCAATTTTTAAGCGGCGAACTGGAAGTGGAACTGAATCCGCAAGGCACGCTTGCCGAACGCATAAGAGCCGGCGGCGCGGGAATCCCGGCTTTTTTTGTTCCGGCAGGTTACGGTACCGAAGTTGCAGAAGGTAAAGAAGTCAGAGAATTTAACGGCAAAATGCATCTGCTCGAAACAGCCCTTACGGCAGATTTTGCATTCGTAAAAGCCAAATACGGTGATTATTCCGGTAATTTAATTTACAACAATACGGCAAATAATTTCAATAATATGATGGCATCTGCCGGGAAAATTACAATTGCCGAAGTTGAAGAATTGGTTCCCACGGGTGAGTTGGATCCAAATCAAATTCATACGCCCGGTATTTTTGTTCAACGCATTTTTCAAGGAACAAATTACGAAAAACGCATTGAATTTGAAACCGTAAGTTAAATTTTTAAGCTTACATTTCGAACATTCAACTTTATACTTTTAACTTTATACTTTTAACTAAAAAAAATGGCACTCGATAAAAACGGTATAGCACAACGCATCGCACAAGAATTACAAGACGGTTACTACGTAAATCTCGGAATCGGAATTCCTACTCTTGTTGCAAATTACATCCCGGAGGGAATGGAAGTAACACTTCAATCCGAAAACGGACTTTTGGGCATCGGTCCTTTTCCCGAAAAAGGAAAAGCAGACCCCGACTTGATTAATGCCGGAAAACAAACCGTTACCGCATTGAAAGGAGCTTCGTTTTTTGATTCGGCTACCAGTTTTGCCATGATACGCGGCGGACATGTGGATTTAACGGTTCTCGGCGCTTTTGAAGTTTCGGAAAACGGCGATATTGCCAGTTGGAAAATTCCCGGCAAATTGGTAAAAGGCATGGGCGGAGCAATGGATTTGGTCGCTTCGGCAAAAAATATTATTGTTGCTACAACTCACACCAATCGAAAAGGCGAATCCAAACTTTTGAGAAAATGCACACTCCCGCTGACTGGTGTCGCCTGCGTAAAAAGAATTATAACAGATTTAGCTGTTTTGGATATTGTTGAAAAGGGTTTTAAATTAATTGAACGAGCACCGGGTGTTTCCACAGAAGAAATAAAACATGCAACCGAAGGGATATTGATTATTGATGGTGAAATTCCGGAAATGAAATTTTAATATTCAAAAAAATTATTTTCCGGTAATCATAAAAAATTAACTTCTTATCAAGCCCCTTTTTGCAGTTCTCATAAAATTAACGATTTCTTCTTTTTCGGGAGAATCTTCAATTGTATCAATTACTTTTTGCAAAGCATCTTTATAATTTAAGCCCGAATTAAAAATAATTCTGTAAATATCTTGAATGTAGCTGATTTTTTCATTAGAGAACTGTCTCCGTCTCAGACCAATCGAATTAACGCCGACATAAGCAGCCGGTTCTCTGGCTGATTTAACATAAGGAGGAATGTCTTTTCCCAGCAATAAGCCGCCTTGAGTCATTACATGTTTTCCGATTCTGCAGAATTGATGAACTAAGGTTCCGCCTCCGATGATGGCAAAATCATCAACCTCTACTTCGCCGGCTAATTGCACACCGTTCGCCAAAATAATGTTATTTCCTAAAATACAGTCATGGGCAACATGCGAGTAAGCCATTATCAAACAATTTTTCCCTACAACGGTTTTCAATTTTGCTGCAGTTCCTTTATTTATAGTCACGTATTCTCTGATAATCGTACCGTCCCCGACGGAAGCAGTTGTTTTTTCGCCTTGATATTTTAAATCTTGAGGGACGGCTGAAATAACCGCACCCGGATAAATTGTAACATTTTTACCGATTCTGGCTCCGTCATATATTACGACATTAGGATGGATGTGTGTATTTTCTCCTATTTCAACATCTTCGGAAATTGAAACAAAAGAATCGATAATTGCATTTTCGGCAATTTTGGAATTAGGGTGAATATTTGCAAGAGGACTTATCATAAATAAGAATATCTTATAATTAACGATTGAAAAAAAATATTATTTTACATTCAATATTTGTTTTCTTAACAATTTTACAAATTCCGTATTTGCAAAATGTCCGGGTTTTACGGCTTTAATTTTTCCTTTAATTCGCATCCCGGCCAATGCTAAATCACCTGTTAAATCCAATAATTTATGCCGAGCAGGTTCATTTTCAAAAGTCATATGTTCTTCGTTAAGAACACCTCTGCCGTGATATTTTTGATGTTTTTTATTAAATAAATCTGCAATTCTGTCAAATTCTTTTTGTGTAAATTCTTTTTCAACAATCACTAAAGCATTTGATAAATCACCGCCTTTTATTTGATTATTTTTCAATAAAACTTCAAGTTCTTTTAAAAAAACAAAGGTTTTGCAGGGTGCTATTTCTTTTGAATAGTCGTCTAAATTATTTAGGGTTGCTTTTTGTTTTCCTAAAACCGTTGAATGATAATCAATTTCAACTTCAAAACTTAATTCATCCGACGGCTGAGCCGTTATGGATGTTCCTACACCGTTATTTTCGAATCGAATTTCTTCGGTAATATAAAAATATTTTCTCTCCGCATTTTGTTCAATAATTTCGGCTTTTAACAGCGAATCAACATAATATTTGGAACTTCCGTCTAAAATCGGCATTTCCGGTCCGTCAATTTCAATAACCAAATTATCAATTCCCAAACCGAATACAGCAGACATAACATGTTCAACCGTTGCAACCGTTGCATTATTTTGGAATAATACGGTACTTCGTGAGGTTTCAACAACATTTTCGGCTAATGCCTTTATTTCAGGTTTTCCGTCTAAATCAACACGCCTGAATATATAACCCGTATTTTCATTACCGGGTTTAAATGTAATAACAACCTTTTTCCCGGTATGCAAACCCGTTCCTTTCAGTGTTACTTCATTTAATATTGTTTTTTGTTTGTCAGACATTTACTCCTTGTTTATTTATAATTTTTGAATTTTACGATATATTTCCGGTAATTTTTGCAATACGGAAGCTATGCGATACCATTCCCGATATCCTACAACCGGAGAACCCTGAACAACAGCCCCTTCAGGTAAATTTTTATGTACGCCCGATTGAGCACCAATTTTTACATTATCCGAAATTGTTAAATGACCTGCAAAACCGACTTGACCTCCGATCATGCAATTTTTACCGATTTTGGTTGAACCCGAAACACCGCTTAAAGCAGCAATAACCGTATTCTCACCAATTTCAACATTGTGTGCAATTTGAACTAAATTATCCAATTTTACACCTCTTCGAATAATTGTTGAGCCCATTGTTGCCCTGTCAATGGCTGTATTTGCTCCTATTTCAACATGATCTTCAATAATAACATTCCCGATTTGCGGCACTTTTTTAAATTCTGCCTGATTTTGAGGTGCAAACCCGAAACCGTCACTCCCGACTGTTACACCGGCATGTATCGTACATCCTTTTCCTATAACACATTCCGAATAAATATTTATACCGGAAAATAAGGTTGTTCCTTCACCCACTGTAACATTATCACCGATATAAGTATTCGGATAAATTTTACAATTAGCTCCTATTTTTGAATGATTCCCGATATATACGTTTGCTCCGATATACAAATTCTCACCCAAATTTGCTGTTTTTTCAATAACTGAAGATTCGGCAATACCGGTTTTATTCTCTTTATATTGTTGATAAATCTCAAGTAATGAAGCAAATGCTTTATATGCATCAGTAACCTTAATCAAAGTAGCCGTAATATCTTTTTCGGCAATAAAATCATTATTTACAAGAACAACAGATGCTTTTGTATCATAAATGTATTTCGTATATTTAGGATTAGCAAGAAATGATAAAGATCCGGGAGTACCTTCTTCGATTTTACTTATCGTATTGACTTTAATCTCAGAATCCCCGATTATCTCACCTTGTAACAGTTCAGCTATTTGTTGAGCAGAAAACTCCATTATAAATTTTCGACAAATTTAATACTTTTTAACAATTATTAAGATTTAAAAACATCTTTTTTTCGAAACAGAAGATTTTTATACAATATCTTTAGGGTAACATAAATAATATTTTTCAACGGTTTCGGATAATGCAATAATATTTGACAAATCAGATGCCTCTGCAATATCAGCCGTTTTACCGTTTTTAAACAAAACCGTAATTTGATTATCTTTTCCTATGCTGTATGCTTTATTTTTAATTCGATCGGAAAAAACAAAATAATCGGCATCATCTCCGCTAATTTTATATTTACTGACAACTTTTTCTTTTAAGTTCGAAATCTTTTTTTCATCAAAGGGTTTATTGCTAACATCAACATGAAATAAATTTCTGTTAATTATTCTCTTACTGATTTCGGATAAAACTTTGTCCGAATGATCGGACCATTCTTTTAAAGAAACAATAATATCACTATCGTCTAATTTTGTATAAGCATCCAAAGTATACGAGAGCACCGGTTCTGAATTTATTTTTTCAATACCGTTCAAATTATGATCAAAAAAATACCCTAATGCAGGGGTCGCAAAAACACCGTTTTTATGTGCCTCCTCATTGGCTCTTTTTATGGCTCTTTTAAGCATTTCTTCTGCAGCAATAACTGTTTTATGAAGATAAACTTGCCAATACATTATCCGACGAGCAACTAAAAATTGTTCGGCGGAATAAATCCCCTTTTCTTCAATAACAAGCTCATCATCTGAAACATTCAGCATTTTAATTATTCTGTCAGTTCCGATTCCTCCTTCCGTAACACCGGAATAAAAACTGTCACGTTTTAAATAATCAAGTCTGTCGGTGTCAAGTTGACTTGACACAAGTTTGTGCAAAAACTTTTTTGAATAATTATTCTTAAAAATATCAATCCCTAAACTTATTCTGCCGCCAAATTCTTCGTTAATCTTTTCCATCAACAGTACGGACATTTCTTCATGATTTACATTCTGCAATAAAATACCTTCAAGGGTATGAGAATAGGGCCCGTGACCTATATCATGAAGTAAAATTGCCGTTAAAGCAGCCAAACGTTCTTCTTCATTAATTTTATGTCCTTTTTTTCGTAATTCCGTAATTGCAGAATTCATTAAATGCATTGCACCCAACACATGTTCAAAGCGAGTATGTGTTGCCCCGGGATATACATAATGGGATAAACCCAACTGTTTAATACGTCTTAATCGCTGTAAATAGGGATGTTGTATTAAATCAAAATGCAATTCGGAAGGAACATTAATAAATCCGTATACGGGATCATTAATGATTTTTAATTTATTGTAAAATGATTTTTCCATTATGAGATTGCAATATTATCAATCAATCGGACAGTACCGTCATAAACAGCAGCACAAATCGTTGTTTTCCCCGAGATGATTTCTGATACGGTTTGCAAGTTTTCATCATCAACAATGTCAATATATTCCACCTCAAGGTTTTTATCAAGATTAATTTCATCCGTAATCTTATTTCTTAATTCTTCAACTGAATATTCAGAAAAGTTACGCGCGTATTTTTTTAATGTTTGCGAAATTAACGCAGCTGATTGACGTTCGGATACACTCAACAACTGATTCCTTGAACTCATTGCCAAACCGTCATCTTCTCTGATAATGTTGCAAGAAACAATGTCAATTCCCAATTCCGGTAAATAGTTCTTATTTAAATAGTTAATTATTGCAACTTGCTGAAAATCTTTTCTTCCGAAATACGCTTTATTCGGACGAACAATTTCAAATAACTTGGAGACAATTTGAGCGACTCCGTTAAAATGTCCTTTTCTGAATTTGCCTTCCATCACTTCATCAATACCGTTGAAATCAAATATTCTTTTATCTTCTTCGGGATACATTTCATCAACTTCGGGAATAAAAACAATATCGCATGATTCACTCGTTAAAAGATCTAAGTCAACTGTTTCGTTTCGGGGATATTTATTTAAATCATCCGGGTTATTAAATTGTGCAGGGTTAACAAAAATACTTACAAGCGTAAAGTTATTTTCAGCATTAGAACATTTTATCAGAGACAAATGTCCTTTGTGTAAAGCACCCATTGTCGGCACAAAACCGATGGTTTTTTTTGCTGTCCTGACAAGTTTTAAATATCTGTTTAATTCTTCTTTAGTACGTGCAATAATCATAATAAGTTCAGGAATAATCCACAATTATAATACAAAAATATGATGTTTTAACACAATTCTTGATAAAAAGACGGAAAAGTTGTATATTTGCAAAATTGTAGAAAAATCTGTATTTTTTATGGAAAACAAGAAAATTCTTTATATATCTCAAGAGATTACACCGTTTTTACCGGAAACCGAAATGTCTTTAATATGCCGACACCTCCCGCAAGGAATTCAAGAAAGCGGAAAAGAAGTCAGAGTATTTATGCCGCGTTTCGGGACTATCAATGAAAGAAGAAATCAACTGCATGAAGTCATTCGTTTATCCGGAATGAATTTAATAATTGATGATACGGATCATTCTTTAATTATCAAAGTTACTTCTATTCAACAAGCCAGAATGCAAGTGTATTTTATTGATAATGAAGAATATTTTAAACGTAAATTTATTTTTGAGAACGAAGACGGGAAATTTTTCAAAGATAATGATGAGCGAATGATTTTCTTTAATCGCGGTGCTATTGAAACAACAAAAAAGCTCAGATGGACTCCGGACATTATTCATTGTCACGGTTGGTTCTCGGCATTGTCACCTGTTTTTATTAAGAAATCATACAAAAATGATCCTCTTTTCAAAAATGCAAAAATTATATATTCACTTTACAACGATGAATTTTCCGGTGAATTAAATTCCGCATTTAAAAAGAAACTGGACTATTACGGTATTAAATCTTCAGATTTGAATTTGTTAAAACCCGTAAATTATATAAATTTACAAAAAACGGCTATCAATAATTCAGACGCCGTCATATTAGGGAATGAAACAATAAATGAAGAAATTCTTGAATATGCCGAAAAATCAGGAAAGAAAATACTTCCTTATAAAAGTGAAGATGAATACATCAAAGAATACAATTCCTTTTATAATTCTATTTTGAAATAATTATTTCTCTTATTCGTATAACTTTTTCCAAAGATAATCGTTACAACAGAAAACAAATATTTAAGAATGAAAAATAAAATCTATATTGCTTTAATCAGCATCAGTATGCTGATTTTTTCTTGCCAAAGAGACACAAAACTCGGATACAATATTTTACCTGCCGACGATTTGGTAAACCTTAACATTACGGATACCGTATCATTAGAGGCTCATACTCTGACAACTGACTCGGTAATTACAAGCGGAGTCAATGAACTTCTGCTCGGAGAATATAAAGATCCTATTTTCGGATATTCAAAAGCAAGTTTTGCCATACAATTTTTTAATCCGCAATTCATTAATTTTAAAGATACGGATAACGTTGATTCCGTCATATTGAAATTATCATACAACCAAAATGATAATAATACATACGGTGACCTTTCTAAAGACCAAACCATTGAAGTGTATAAAATCGGACTTGATTTAGACAATTCAATTAATTATTACGGGAATGATGATCCGAATAAGTATATGGGCGAATTGGTTGGAGATACTGTTGGTTTCAGACCTTCTCCGGAAGATACAACTTTGCATATTAAATTAAATAATTCTTTTGGTAATTTTTTTCTGGATGCCGATGAATCAAATTATACATCAGGTCAAGCATTTAAAAATTTTTTTAAAGGGCTATATATAAAATCGGAATCTCCCGATGATAACGGTGCTATTGTAAAATATGATATTAACGATTCTTTGTTGGTATCAATTTATTTTCACAAAACCGGGGATACGACAAAATATACTTATCAAATATCAGCAAATAATATTTCCAATGTTCGATTTAATCTTTTTGAACATGATTATACATCGGCAAATTTTGCAGGAACTTTTGATGATGAGTCTCTTCCGCAAGATTCGGTTGCATACATACAATCCGGCGGCGGTTTATATACCAGAATAAAATTCCCTTATCTTGAAGATTTTAGGAATTCTGAAAAAATTATAATAAACAGAGCCGAATTGATTATTAATTCAGCTCCGACAAATATCTCCTACGAAACCGATTTCCCGGCTATTAACAAAACCTTAATAACCGGTTATGTTTCTGAGACTTCTTCAATTTTGATTCCTGATTATATTACTCAATCAGCTTATGCCGGTGAAATATATACTGACGGTACATATCGCTATGATATAGCAGCTTATATTCAAAATATTCTTGACGGAACGACTGAAAATAACGGTATTAATTTATTCCCGGCTTCTGACGGCAATAATTTTTCCAGAACCGTTATAACAACGGGGAATAATTCAAATCCCATGAAATTAGTGATTACTTATACAAAAGTATTAAATTAATAAAATAAGCTGACTAAATGTGCGGAATTGTAGGTTATATCGGAGATAAAGATGCTTATCCGATTTTAATAAACGGTTTAAAACGATTGGAATACAGAGGATATGATTCTGCCGGTATTGCAATTATCGGAGATAAAACTAAAATATTCAAGAAGAAAGGAAAAGTAAACGATCTGGACATGTTGGTTAAAGATAATGACATGTCGGGTCATATCGGTATCGGACATACTCGATGGGCAACTCACGGAGAACCTAACGATACAAATGCACATCCTCACACTTCCGAAAACGAAAAATTTACGGTTATTCATAACGGAATAATTGAAAACTATGCACGTTTGAAAGATCGATTGGAAGCCAGAGGTTATTCTTTTAAAAGCAATACAGACACTGAGGTTTTAGCAAACCTTATAGAATATATTTATATTAAAGCTAACGGAGAAATTGATGCCGAACAAGCCATCCGATTAGCCCTTTCCAAAGTGATAGGAGCATACGGTATTGTAGTAATTGCTCAAGATGAACCGGACAAACTTATTGCTGCCAGAAAAGGAAGTCCCTTAGTTATAGGAATCGGTGAAGGGGAATATTATATTGCTTCAGATGCTACTCCTATTATTGAATACACCGACAGTGTTATTTATCTTAATAACGATAATGTTGCCATTATTAAAAAAGATCAATTAACGCTGAAAACTATTGATAACGATAAATTAGAACCCAGTATCCAAAAATTAACAATGGATATCGGTTCAATCGAAAAAAACGGCTATAAACATTTTATGCTCAAAGAAATTTTTGAGCAACCGCGCTCTATACTTGACACTTTCAGAGGAAGAGTTGCAGCAGATTTATCAGAAATAAGGTTAGGAGGACTGCATAACTCAATGCCTCAACTTACAAATGCAAAAAGAATACTTATCATAGCATGCGGAACTTCATGGCATGCCGGCTTAGTCGGAGAATATCTTATAGAAACATTTGCTCGAATTCCCGTTGAAGTTGAATACGGTTCTGAATTCAGATACAGAAAACCGATTATTTATAAAGATGATGTAGTTTTAGCCATCAGTCAAAGCGGTGAAACTGCCGACACACTTGCTGCAATTAACCTTGCAAAAGAAGCCGGGGCAACTGTTCTGGGAATTTGTAATGTGGTCGGGTCAAGCATTCCGCGTGAAACCGATGCCGGTGTTTATACTCATGCCGGTCCCGAAATCGGTGTTGCTTCAACAAAAGCATTTACGGCTCAAGTTACCGTTTTAACAATGATTGCTTTTATTCTGGGAAAAGAAAAAGGATTTATTAAAGATAATGATTATAAAAATCTGATTAAATACCTGGTTAATATTCCGGATAAAATTAAAGAAATTTTAGAACTTGACAATCAAATAAAAGACATTGCAAAACTTTATCAAAATGCAACAAACTTTCTTTATCTCGGAAGAGGCTATCTTTTTCCTGTTGCTCTGGAAGGGGCTTTAAAACTTAAAGAAATTTCATACATTCATGCCGAAGGGTATCCTGCTGCAGAAATGAAACACGGTCCTATTGCACTGATTGATAAAAATATGCCTGTTGTTATTGTTGCTACTAAAGATAAATCTTACGATAAAATAGTAAGCAACATTCAAGAAGTTAAAGCAAGAAACGGAATTGTAATTGCCGTTGTTACAAAAGGAGATACAATAATAAAGAAAATGGCTGACCATGTTTTGGAAGTTCCTGAAACCAATGAAGCATTAGCTCCTTTGCTTACGGTTATTCCGTTGCAACTTCTGTCGTATCATATTGCCGTTATGCGCGGATGTGATGTTGATCAACCTCGTAATTTGGCAAAATCGGTAACAGTTGAATAAAAAATATTCAATACAGCAAATTTTAAAGTCTCGTTATAATACGGGACTTTTTTATTTTTCTTAAAAATACTATCTTTGAAACATAAAAACACTTGATAAAAATCATATTCAGATAATTATATAAATACAACTTTTGCAGAAAATTTTTACGATATGTCCGAACAAAAACTTTTTACTGATTTTCCTCCTATCACCACCGAGCAATGGGAAGAAAAAATAAAGCAAGATTTAAAAGGTGTCGATTATGAAAAAAAGTTGGTTACCAAAACTCTCGACGGTATTCGAATAAAGCCGTATTATCGTTCGGAAGACCTCACAAATCTCGAATATTTGCAACATCTGCCGGGTGATTTTCCCTTTGTCAGAAGTGCCAAAACCGAAGATAATTATTTCGATATTCGGCAAAATATTTTTGTTGAGAACTTTTCCGATACAAATATAAAGACAAAAGATGCCGGGGCAAAAGGGGCAAATTCAATCGGTTTTTTTATTTGTCATAAAGAAAATATTACCGAAAATGAATTTAACACACTTATTTCCGGTATTAATCCTGAAAATACCGTTCTCAATTTTATTTCAGGAAAAATAACACCGCTTATTCTGAAATTTTTTATTAATCATATTGAAAAGAAGGGATTTAATCCGGAAAAAATAAAAGCAACTTTCAGTTTTGACCCTTTCGGTCATAAAACAATTACCGGAAATTGTTATAACAAAGCCAGCATCAGCAAAGATTTTGAAGTATTAAAAGAAATTTCTGAAATTGTTTCCGAAAAATATCCGCAAATTAAATTTGTAAATATCAACGGAATATTTTTCACAAATGCCGGAGCAACCGTCGTTGAAGAACTTGCTTTTGCATTGGCATCGGCAAACGAAACATTAGCTGAAGCAGAAAAGGCAGGTCTTAATCCCGAAACCTTAATTCCGAAAATGATGTTTACTTTCGGTGTCGGTTCAAATTATTTTATTGAAATTGCAAAAATCAGAGCGGCACGCCTGCTTTGGGCTGAAATTGTAAAAACTTGGTCGCCCGAAACCAAAGATAAAGCCGCAATGTTTATCAATTCCGTAACTTCCGATGTTAATAAAACGGCTTACGATGCTTATGTTAATCAATTACGAACCACAACTGAAGCCATGTCGGCTGTTATCGGCGGAACCGATTGCCTTACCGTAAATCCTTTTGACATTACATACAAAAAACCTGATGATTTCTCTGAACGCATCGCCAGAAATATCGGTATTATTTTAAAAGAAGAAGCGCATTTCGATAAATCAATCGACCCGGCGGCAGGTTCGTATTATCTCGAAAATTTAACAAACGACATTGCAGAAAATGTTTGGAATTTATTTTTGAAAATTGAAGAACTCGGCGGTTATCATAATGCTTTAAAACAAAATTTTATTCAGGATAAAATTAAAGAAACCGTTCAAAAACGAGATTTAAATATTGCAACACGCAAAGAAATTTTACTGGGGACAAATCAATATCCGAACTTTAGTGAAAATATTAAAAACAATATTGACTTAAATATTTATAATTGGCAACTTCCGGAAGATAAAAATACGGATACAGAACCGATAAAATTTTGGCGAGCCGGAAAAGCTTTTGAAGAATTACGATTGGCTGCAGAAAAATCCGGTAAACGACCCAAAGTTTTCTTGCTGACATTCGGAAATCTTGCCATGCGAAAAGCAAGAGCAACTTTTTCAACCAACTTTTTTGCTTGTGCCGGTTATGAAATTATCGACAATGCCGGTTTTGCAACTATCGAAGAAGGCGTAACAGCAGCAATAAATGCAAAAGCCGATATTGTCACAGTTTGCGGAAGCGACGATGATTATCCGAAAATTATACCCGAAATTTATAATTTGCTGAACGGAAAAGCAATTACCGTTGTTGCCGGTTATCCGAAAAACAGTATTGAAGAACTGAAAGCAAAAGGA
>JAOZQB010000211.1 GCA_029932445.1 Bacteroidales bacterium
ATTGGAACCTCTGCCGGATATGAAGATTGTTATTTTAGTTGAAAGTTGAAAGTTCATAAAGTTGAAAGTTCATAAAGTTGAAAGTTTGTAAAGTTAAAAGTGTTTATTTTTTCGTTTTCCGATGTCTTCTCTGAAAAACATTTTTTTAAAATATATTTTATTTACTTCTTCATAAGCATTATCCAGTGCTTTATTTAAAGTTTTGCCTCTGCCTACAACATTTAATACTCTGCCGCCGTTGGTCATTATCATGCCGGCTTCTTTTTTGGTTCCTGCATGAAAAATTAAAGTTCCTTCAGAAATATTATCCAAACCGTGAATGATGTATCCTTGTTGATATTCTTTCGGATAACCGCCCGAAACCAATACAATATCGGCAAAATAATCTTTTTCAAATTCAAAAGTAATTGTTTCAAGTGTATTTGACAAACATGCATCAACTACTTCGTATAAATTATTCTTCAAAGCCGGTAATAAAACTTCCGTTTCCGGATCGCCTAATCGCACATTATATTCCAAAAGGTAAGGTTCGCCGGATTTTACCATTATTCCGAAATATATAATTCCCTTATAATCAAACTGTTCTGCCTGAATGCCTTTTAAAGTGGGAGTTACGATTTTGTCGTGTATTTTTTGCATTAATTTGTCACTAATGCCGTCAATCGGGCTGTATGCTCCCATCCCTCCCGTGTTGGGACCTTTATCGCCGTCGAGTAATTGTTTATGGTCTTGTGAGGGCTGTAATAATTTTATTGTTTTCCCGTCAGTAAACCCGATAATTGAAATTTCATCACCCGGAATTTTATCTTCAATAATGAAGTTAACATTATCACCGTAAGTTTTTTCCAGTTCCTGTAAGGCATTATTTGCTTCATTAATCGAAGAACATACAAAAACGCCTTTTCCGGCTGCCAGACCGTCAAATTTTATAACTAAATCACCGAGTTTTTTTGCTGCGGTATATTTAGCATCATTAACATTATTAAAAATCTGAAAATCGGCTGTTGCAATTCCGTATTTTTGCATAAACTGTTTGGCAAATATCTTTGATGCTTCCAGCTTTGCACCCTGTCTATCGGGTCCGAAAATTTTAATGTTTTTATTCTTGAAATAATCGACAATGCCGGCAGCAAGCGGTTGCTCCGGACCGACAAAAATCATTTCAACGGAGTTATACATACAAAAACGTTCAATTTCCTCAAAATCAGCAATATTTACTGAATGACTATTAGGAATACCGCTGTTACCCGGAAGGGTAAATACATTTTCCCAAGTTAATGTTTGAGCAAATTTCCAAGCTAATGCGTGTTCTCTGCCTCCGGAACCGATGATTGTGACTTTTTTCATTTTAGTATAAAGTTTAAAGGTAAATGGTAAAAGTTTAAAGTGTTTTAATTAAACCTGCCAGTAATCTTGATATTTCAATAGTTAAATTATACAATTTATCAAAATCTTCATTTGATATTTTGTTTAAATCTTTTGCCAAATATAACATTGACCTAACTTCACCGACAGCAGAACCTTTTGCAACATACAAAAAATATCTGAATTCATTATTTGATTTTCGTTCAAACCCTTCTGCAATATTATTCATAACCGATACTGCGGCTCTTTCAATTTGATTTTTAAAACCGAAATTTTTTTGCTTTTTAAATTAATCATATACAGAAACAACCAATATTCTGCTTTTTTGCCAAGAAATAATATCTTCAAATTTATAAATTCCCATACTAATTACTTTTTTCTTTTAACTTTAACCTTTAACTTATTTTGGGATTTGCAAGGTTTTCTCATAAAACTCTATAAATTTATCATATTCTTCTTTAAAAGTTATTTTTCTGTGATGTTCTTTTTGGTTCAATATATATTTGCAAACTTTATCAACATCTCCTTTTGAAACAGAAAATGCAGATGCTGTTTCTTGCCATGCAAAGCTTCCTTTTACTAACTTATATTTATTTATGAATTTTTCAGAACTCTCAGCAATAATACCTGCTAAATATTCTTCTGAAATATTTGGTGCACGAGATACAAGAAAATGTATATGTTCAGGATTTGCATAAATTGCATATAATCTGCAATTGTAATTTTTTACAATTCCTGTAATGAACTTTTCTATTCGTTCTCTGTTCTTTTCAGGTATCATAGGCTCTCTGTGTAATGTTGTGAAAACAAAATGTGTATATAGGTTTTTGTATTCTATTTTCATTTTATTGTGTATTAGTTAAATAAGGTAATAAGGTTTTGATTGTTTGGTTTTATTTTTCTATTAAGGTTTTAACTAAAATATAAGGTTTAATTAATTAATTTTTCAGCTAAATAGTTCTTCTCGATATTGTTTACCTATTGCTTCTAAAATGTTGTAATTAATATTTTTAACATAATCATCATAAATTTTAATAGTAAAATCATCAAAAATTGACATTCTTGAAAAGTGCTTTATTATAAACAAATCCATATTTCCTGTTCCAAAATCATTTTTTTTCAATTCTGAAAAGAAAAATTTACCAACAGCATTTTCATTCTTTGATTTTTCATTTAAGAAACCACCTTTTGGTTTATGACAACCTGCAAAACCACTTATAATAACAGGTTTTTTTAATAATTTATATAACATAGTTATTACTAAAACAATGTATTTCTGTGTTTCTTGCAAAATCAATTCGTCAATTTTTTTAAGTCCATCTGTAACATTAGTATAAATAGGTGTTTTGTTCAGAACCAAAATCTCTTTAGTAAAATTATTCACAAAATATCTTTCAAAAAATATTCTTGCTGATATTCCGGCCGGACCAACTAAATATTTTTTTTTATCAGCTTCAATATTTCCGGGATTATCACCTATTAAAATATATTTTACGTCTTCTTTTTTCAGTTTTTTCAAGTCATTATTGAAAACGAAAAAAAGATTATCATATTTGTTATTCCATTCAACACATTTATTTTCAAATTCTTCTATAATTTTTTCAAGTTTGTATGTATTCATGTTAATTTTCAACTAATTTATAACTCTAAATTCCTAATCTCCCCGTCATCCTTAATCAATTCCTCTTTCATTGCTTGAATATCTTTTGTCATCTGCTGTTTGAATTGCGGGATGTTTAATGAGCGGATTGCTGCCAAAGCGGCATTATCCGGATGTACAACCGTTACCGCCGGTGTGTTTGAGGGCATAATCAATGATGAATTAATATTGAGCATAATATCGTCTTTTCCGGTAAAGGGCGGACAATTTATTACGGGAACATTAAGATTTGCCGCCAAAGCACCGCCTAATCCGTTGGAACGACCGGCTATTGCAATAACGGAAATGGGTTCAATTGCAAAATTGTAAACTTCGGCAAGTTCGTTTAATCGTTCACCGTTTTTGTGTGCCGAGATTATTCGCATTTCTGTTTTTACATCAAATTTTTCCAAATGCGATTTTATTTTTTCGGCATGCTTAAGGTCTGATTTTGAACCCATAATCATTGCGATGTATCCGGCTTTTATATATCCGACATTCTGCAAGTTATAGTAAATTCGCGTACTGACATCAATATTTGTTTCTGTGATTTCTTTGCCTGTGATATCTTTATAAATCTCTTTGTAACGTTTTGAAGTTTCTTCAATAACTTCCGGAGGAAGTACATCGGGTGTTTTACCTTTAATTTTGTTTTTGAGCATCCACTGCCTTACAAATTCTTTATCTGCTTGAACAACATCTTGAGGTGATTTATCGTAATCTTCTTTTTTCCAAAATCTTGACGAGTCCGGTGTGTGCATTTCATCTATTAAAATCAGCTTGCCGTCGTATATGCCGAATTCGTATTTGGTATCAACGAGAATGATGCCTTTTTCTTCAAGAAAATCAGAACCGAATTTGAAAAGTTTTAATGAAATTTCTTTCATTTTTTTGTATGTCTTTTCATCAGCCAATCCGGTTTTAATAATTTCTGCTTCCGTTATTTCACTGTCAAATTCGTCTTTGGTTGTTGGCGTTAAAATCGGTTCGGGAAATTTTTGATTTGAACTCAAACCGTCAAGTACTTCTGCTCCGCTGAAAATTCGTTGTCCGTTTTGATATCCGCGCCACATTGAACCTGTTAGGTATGCTCTTACAATCATCTCAACTTTAATGGGTTGACATTCTTTTACAATGCTGATATTGTCATCAATTTGCTCAATGAAATGATTTGGAATAATATCTTTTGTTTTTTCAAACCAGAAGTTGGTCAGATTATTTAAAACAGCACCTTTATAAGGTATTGCACTGTTTTTCAAGTTCTTATTAAATGCTGAAATTCTGTCTGTTACGACTATCATTCGTTTTTTATCGTTAATTCTGATGCTGTCGCGCACTTTGCCTGCATGAATTTTTTTTAATTGCGGACTTTCGAATTTTTCTAATGTTTTCATTTTAGATATGAGGTATTAGGAGTTAGGTATTAGTTATCAGGTTTTTAGTATTCAGAGCTGTTAAAATTCACAACTTATAATTCATAATTTATAATTAATTTCAGTGTTTAAAATGCCGAATACCCGTAAATATCATACTCACACTCAAATTGTTACAAGCAGTAATAACACTTTTATCTCTTATTGAACCCCCGGGCTGTACGATAGTTTTAATTCCTTTTGATGCCGCCAGTTCCACATTATCCTGAAACGGAAAAAAGGCATCGGAAATTAATACGGCATCCTTAATTTCTTCATTATAAAATATTTCAAAATCTTCTTCTTTGCCTTTAAAATCTTGTTTGATGAAATTTTTTGCTTTACTTAATGCCAATTCAGTTGAAATTAAACGGTTCGGTTGCCCGGCGCCCATCCCCATTAAATGATAACTTCCGTTTTTCTTTCTGACAATTGCAATGGCATTGGATTTAAT
>JAOZQB010000212.1 GCA_029932445.1 Bacteroidales bacterium
AAAAATGGTATGATGCTTTGTTGAAAAAGTTTGAAATGTAAAGAACTATGAGCACTGTATTCAGACTCTTCGGGTTTTAACCCGAATTATTCATACGTTTTTTCTTTGCCTGAATCAAGGCGTCAAATCCTGCTGCTGTATCCTTATACTGCAAAGGATTTGCAACGATGAGTCGGGCAAAGAAAAAATGCACCTCCGGTGAAAAATCACCCAAATTTGGACATCTTGCAATAACTTCTAAATCGTTATCATTTAGTTTGTTACTATTGCATCTTTGATTTTTCATGAATAATTCGGGTTAATCAATTTTATAATATTTCTTATTTCTTGCATGACTTTTGCATATATTCTTCACGGATAAGTTTTAAGACTGTTTTTCAAATAAGATTATACAGTTTTATTTCTTTTAAATTATTTTAAAACAAAGAAATATGAAATATTTTACCTGTTTAATGAAGTTCTTTATGTTAACTTCCGTTTATATGATTTTTTCGACCGGTTTGCAAGCTCAAAAAACCGATACCGAAAAAAGTTTGATAAAATCATCAACTTTTTCTGCTTTTAAATTCAGAAGCATCGGACCTGCTTATGCATCCGGAAGAATTGCAGATATTGAAGTAAATCCTGAAAATCACAGTCAATTTTATCTTGCGGCAGCAGCCGGGAATGTATGGAAAACGGATAATGCCGGAATAACTTTTTACCCGATTTTTGATCATTACAGCTCTTATTCAATTGCAGATGTTGCCATAGACCCGAATAATACAAATATTGTTTGGGTAGGAACGGGAGAATACAACAGCCAAAGAGCTATCGGTTACGGAGACGGTATTTATGTTTCTCAAGACGGCGGAAAATCATTTAAAAATGTCGGGTTAAAAAATTCTGAACATATCGGAAGAATCGTTATTGACCCGCGAAATTCTGATGTATATGTTGCAGCACAAGGCCCTTTGTGGGGTCCCGGCGGAGACAGAGGAATTTTTAAAACTTCGGATATGGGGCAAACTTGGGATACTTTATTAACAGTCAGCAAAAACACCGGATTTAATGATATTGTTTTTGATTCAAGAAACCCCGACATTCTTTATGCTTCAAGTTATCAAAGAAGAAGAAGAGTTTATACTTTGATTGACGGCGGACCTGAATCGGCAATTTATAAATCAACAGATGCCGGAAAAACATGGAAAAAACTGACAAGCGGCCTTCCGAGAGGAAATGTCGGAAGAATTGGTTTGGCAATTTCACCGGTTAATCCTGATTATGTTTATGCAATTATAGAAGGTGCAAACGGCTCCGGCGGATTTTACAGAACAACAAATCGCGGAGTTTCATGGAAAAAAATGAATTCTTATGTTTCAACAAGTCCTCAATATTATAATCGCATTCATTGTGACCCGAAAGACGTAAACAAAGTTTATTCTACGGATACTTATACAAAATATACACTTGACGGAGGAAAAACATGGAAAACACTCGGATTATCACAAAAACACGTAGATGATCACGCTTTGTGGATTGACCCTGATAATACCGACCATCTCCTGATAGGTTGCGACGGCGGATTATATGAAACTTTTGATATGGGTTCAAATTGGCGTCATGCACCTAACTTACCGATTACACAGTTTTACAGAGTAGCCGTTGATAATGCAAAACCTTTTTATAATGTTGCCGGGGGGACACAAGATAATAACAGTTGTGTGGGACCTTCGCAAACAATTTGCAGAAACGGTATCCTGCAAGATGATTGGAAAGTAACTCAAGGCGGAGACGGTTTTTTTTCAGCCATTGACCCGAAAGAACCGAATATCGTTTATGCCGAATCGCAATACGGCGGATTGGTAAGGTATGATAAAAAAAGCGGCGAACGTGTTTATATTCAACCGCTTCCGCCAAAAGACGAAGCTTACAGATGGAACTGGAATGCACCTTTAAAAATCAGTTCTTTTGATAATAAACGTTTGTATTTTTGTGCAAACAAAGTGTTCAGAAGCGAAGACAGAGGGAATTCTTGGCAAGTAATCAGCCCGGATTTAACGAGACAACTAAATCGTAATGAATTAAAAGTTATGGGAAAAGTTCAACCGGTTGATGCCGTAGCAAAAAATGCTTCAACATCAATTTTCGGAAATATTGTTGCTTTTTCGGAATCTCCCTTAACTGAAAATATTTTATATGCAGGCACCGATGACGGTTTAATTCAAATTACCGAAGACGGCGGTAAAACATGGCGAAAGTTAAGTAAATTCAGGGATGTTCCCGAAATGACTTATGTCAGTTGTATTTTTGCTTCACAACATGATGAAAATGTAGTTTATGCTGCTTTTGACGGAAGAAAAGATAATAATTTAAAACCTTATCTTCTGAAAAGTATGGATAAAGGCAAAACATGGTTTGAAATTGTTACGGATTTGCCTGAAAAAGGAACCGTTTATTCAATTCTTGAAGATCCCGTTGAAAAACAATTGCTCTTTGCAGGAACAGAATACGGTTTATACTTTTCAATAAACGGCGGCGGTAAATGGATTAAATTTTCATCCGGATTACCTACAATTGCCGTTCGCGATATTAAAATTCAAAAACGTGAAGATGATTTGATAGTAGCTACTTTTGGCAGAGGTTTTTATATTCTTGACGACTTTTCGCTTTTAAGAAAAATAACGAATAAAACATTGAAAAAGGACAATATTTTATTTCCCGTAAAAGATGCTTATATATATTCTCAAACATCTAAAAAATACGGACAAGGCGCTACTGTTTTTACCGGTAAAAATCCGGAATACGGTGCCGTTTTTACGTATTATATTAAAGATAAAATTAAAACAAAAAAAGATTATCGGCTTGAAGCAGAGAAAGATAATCCGAATGTTTTATTCCCTTCATTTGATATTTTAAGAGAAGAAGCCGATGAAATACCGCCTTATTTGATGTTTACGATAACGAATGAAAAAGGAGAAATCGTAAGAAGAATAAAACGTTCGGCGTCACCGGGGTTACAACGATTTAACTGGGGATTAAGACGATTTAATTTGTATCCCGTAACTGACGGAAATTCACCAATGCATAACAGGCAAACCGGCGGGATTCCCGTTCCTCCGGGAAAATATACTGTTTCAATGGCTAAAATAGTAAACGGTATTGAAACAAAAATTGGTGAATCGCAAAGTTTTACCCTTCGTCCGCTCGGAAATCTGACATTACCGGCAAAAGATCCTTTAGCTTTAGAAAAATTCAAAAAAGAAGCTGCCGAAGTTTACGGTGTTACAGCCGGATTGACAAAATGGACGGATGAAATGAGCAAAAACGTTAAAGCATTAAGAACGGCATTAATAAACGGCGGAGGATCGACCCAAGAAGATTTAATGCGTGCCGATGATATGATTTCGGAATTACGTGAAATGAACCGTAAGTTAAACGGTGATGAAATTATAGATAAATTAAACGAAAATCAACCTCCGAATTTAAATTGGAGAATTTCTGCCGTAACATACGGAGCTTACCACGGTTCGGATGCTACTCAAACCTTAAAAAATAATTTGCAAATTGTAAAAGAAGGCGTTACAAAACTAATTAAACAAGCAAAAGTTTTAAAACAAAAATTGAAATTATTGGAAGACAGAGCTAATAAATCAGGCAGTCCGTGGTCACCCGGAAGAATTCCGGATTTTAAATAATAATATTATAAAAATTTTATAACTTTGAGGACGACTAATAAAGTCGTCCTTTTTAATTAACACTTTTTATTATGAAACACACATGATAAATAATTCGACACAACAATAGCATGAATAAAGAAAATTTGCATTACTTGCAGCAGGCAGATTCGTTCCATGTGCTTAAAGCAGTATTTATGCAAATACCTTAAACAATCAATTATCTGTATGTTAATTAGTTACTAAATATCACACACATGAAAAAAACAACCCTAATTCTTTTAAGTATATTTATTATCGGGTTTTCTGCTTGTAAAAAAAATAAAGTCCCCGAAGGTATAAATTTCAAACAAGAAATGCGTGATTTTGTACAGAGCATCAGTGCTTATGCAAAAAACATTAATCAAAATTTTATCATTATTCCGCAAAACGGAACCGAACTTTCGACAAAAGACGGCACCGAAACCGGAGCTCCCGAAACAACTTACCTCAATGCCATAGACGGACAAGGACAGGAAGATTTATTTTACGGATATGATAGTGACGACCGAGCAACTTCTTCAGACGATACAAATTATTTGAAAAATTTTCTGGATACTGAAAAAAATGCCGGCGTACAAGTGATGGTAACCGATTATTGTTCAACACATTCTAAAATGGATGATGCTTATGCAAAAAATAATGCAAACGGCTATATTTCTTTTTCAGCTCCGGAACGAAATTTAAATGTTATTCCTGATTATCCTTCTGAACCTTACAATGTAAATTCAAATGATATTTCAACGCTTTCCGATGCAAAAAATTTCTTGTATCTGATTAATACCGAAAACTATTCCGCTAAGCAAGATTTCATCAACGCCATTGTGCAAACAGATTACGACCTTGTGCTGATTGATTTATTTTTTAATGATAATGATGCTTTAACACAAGATGACATTACGGCTTTGAAAACAAAACACAACGGCGGAAAACGATTGGTTATTTGCTATATGAGTATAGGCGAAGCGGAAGATTACAGATATTATTGGCAATCGGATTGGAATCATAACAAACCTGAATGGTTAGATAAAGAAAATCCGAATTGGAAGGGCAATTATAAGGTATGGTATTGGGAAAAGGAATGGCAGGATATCATCTACGGAACTGATAATTCATATCTGAAAAAAATACTTGATGCCGGTTTTGACGGTGT
>JAOZQB010000213.1 GCA_029932445.1 Bacteroidales bacterium
AGTCGTGCCCCCATTGATATTTATTATTTGATTTTTTTGTCATTAATTATTTCTTAATAACCGTGCCACGCTGCAATGTGGCACGGTTACACTTTTAAAAAAATAAAATCATCAGATTACTTTCTTTTACTTCTTATTATCTTTTTCACTCTTTTTTGACATGGCTTCAATCATTTCAATTGCTTGTTCATAACCAATACGTTTTGCAATAATCTTTTTGTTTTCATCCAAAAGATATAACACCGGCGAACTGTGAATATCATAATTTATTCGGAAAGGATCAAAAGGATCCCACGCATTTGTCCAGTCCGTCATCTGATGGTTTTTAATAAATTCCAACCATTCTTTTGTAATCTGTGAGAAACGTTTCCAATCTGTTATATCTTTTTGCATAAATATTGATATGATTTCTAACCCTTTATCTTTCAATTTCTTTTCAACATATAAATCATGAAATAAGGGTGTTTCTTTTTTACAATGGCTGCAATCGGGAGTCCAGAACCACAAAATCGTATATTTTGCATGTATATCATTTAATGAACTTGTTACCGGAAACTTATCATAATATTGTTTTAAAAGTTCGACTTTTAAATTATACTTGACAACACTGTCAGCTCCGGATTTATCAATCGTCAGACCGTCAGATTTTAATTTCGGCATTTGTGAAAGTAATTCTTTAATTTTTGTCGTATCGGAAGGAACTTCATTAAAAACAATATTTTGAGCCGTTACGCCGATTAAACATTTCTTTCTGTTTTTAACTTTTTTCTTTAATTCACTTATAAATTCAGAATCGCTCCATGTTGCTTCTTTAATATAATATTTTTCGGCAATGTGCATATATACATTTTCGGAAGTCATAATTTGTGAAGAAGCATATTTATTGAACAGATGCACCAACATATATCGGAATAATTCGTCATTCGATCGTGATTTTTCAATCAACATATCTACTTCCGGAATTAAGGTATCAGGATGTTGCATTAAGACTTTATCAAGATAGGTATCAATTGTATTTTCATAAATCGGGGTTCTGAGTAAACGCGAATCAGAAATATCGAAATTATCAAAATAATGATGTCTGAACCAAAAATATTGTTTTTTTCTGTCAGTAATTGTTTTCGGAACTTCAACTTGCCTGGTTGCTTTTAAAAATTTGGTAAAAAAATCATTCGGATATTCAGTGATTGTTTTTTGATAATATGCTTCTATTTCTTCTCCGAGTTTTTTTAATTGATCATCAATTTCGGCAAGTTTCTTTTTATCATCTTTTAAATTCTTTCTGTCATCCAAAAGTTTTTTCCGTTTCTTTCCGGCATTATCCAAAGATTTCTTATATTCCTGAAAACGTACATTTTCCTCACATCCGTTAAAACTGACTGTATTGTCATAGTCTGTCGTATCCGCCGAAATTGAGAAAATTTGATCCTTATCAATCAAAAAATCAAAAAAACTTTTATTCGGTAAAAATAAAAAATACATCCCGCCGGGTAGGGCTTCTTTATTCCTGAAAACACCGGAGCCTTTTGAATTTAATCTTATCGTATCATCAGGAATAAGCTGTCCCGCAAAATGGTGACCGAGAATTACGTCTTTATTCGGTATGCTTTTAATGTTTACATTAATTTTGTATCCTTGTGCAAATAAAGACGTTCCGAAAAGGAATAAAATTATTGAAAATATTGTTTTTCTCATTTTAAATGTTTTTTAATTTTATTTTCCGTATAATTAAAACAATCAATTGACTGTTTTTGCATAAAACGTTTAATATTTTAGAATAATATACGATAAACTTTATTTTATGAATAAAAGTTGCATTATACTTTCTGCAAAACAAATTCTTGCATTGTATAAATGACAACCGCAAAGATAAAAAGACATCCTGCCGGCTGTCTCTACAGTATATTAATAATTCTCAAAAGGTTCCCAAACGATTTTTCGGTTTTTTTCACGATCAAAATGTTCGCAATCATCAACCGAATGAACTTCACTGATTGTATATGCAGCTTGGTGCATATAGTGATAAGCACGGTTTGCCGATTCGCCCATATTAATAAATACGGATTCACCGTCTTTAATCAATCCGCGTTTCAAAGCTTCAAAGAAACCAAGCAAACCGGCTGCGGATGCGGGACCTATTTTTATGACACGTTCATAGGCAACTAATCGTATCATATCTAAAGCTAAATCTTCGCTTACCTCAAAAATTTCACCGCCGCTGCGTTTTACGAGCGGTCCCATTAAGGGATACATTCCGGGATTACCGGTTGCAATGGTAGGAATAAGAACTTCCGGATTTTCATAAATCGGATAATCTTTTTCCCATCCTTCGGGATAATTATTTTCTTTTGCTTTTTTCCATGCATCAGCCATAGGAGCACAACGGTCGCCTTGTGACAATAAAAATCGAGGCAGTTTTCCGAAAATATTAAGTTCTTCGAAATCCTTAAATGCTTTTTCAACAGAAAAAGGGCCTGTTCCGCCGCTCAAAGCTTGAATATATACATCGGGAATTTTTCCCAATAATCGCATCATTTCAAAAACTTGCGTTTTCTTAGCTTCTAATCTTAAAGGGTCAAGATTTCCGCCGGTCATTAAAATATTGTGCTTTTTTGCGTAATCGGCAGCGACTTTTTTTGCATAAGCATAATCTCCCTGAACGTGAAATACTTTTTGTCCGTATGCACTGATGTGTGACATACTGTCGCGAAAGGCATCTCCGGGCATAAAAATCGAACACGAAATACCGGCTTTTGCCAAATAATGTGCGAATGCAGCTGCCGTATTTCCTGTACTTGCCACAACATATTCTTTTACACCGTTCTCTTTCAATACACTTGCCGCTACAGCACCGCCTTTGTCTTTAAAAGTTCCGGTAGCAAAACTTTTGTCGTTTCTGTTAATATAAACTTCGAGATTCAGATTGTATTTTCTTTTGGCATAATCTTCAAAAAATGCCCAGCGTTCAATGGGTGCAACACCTTCGCCGTCGGTTACGATATTTTCTTTGTGTTCTAAAGGTAAGAAATCAAAATAATGCCATAAACTTTCGGGTTTTGCATCTTTATTTATAAGTTCTTTGATGCGTTCTTTGGGTGTATTATAAATTGTATCAATCTTATTATCACCGCATTTCGGACATTTTTGACCGTTTGCAAACCATTCTTTAAACCCTTGAATTTCTTCGCCGCAGGTTTTGCATTTAAAATAAAATTTTTTGCTCATATTATTATTTTTTTGCAAATATATTAAAAATAAGACGTTGATTATTATGATTTTTTATGTTTGTTATCCTAAAAAATCAAAAAATAATTATATTGCCGTAAAATAACAGTCAAACATTTACTAAATGGCTATAATACAGGATAATACTTTTAAACCAAATATCTTATTCAAAAATAAACATGTCAATACACTTTACAGGCATTTTGCATTTAAAACAAGAATACATTACATCAGGGAAAGAATAGAAACAAAAGATAAGGATTTTCTTGATTTAGATAAAAGTTTGCAAAATTCGGATAAGTTAATCCTTGCAATTCACGGTCTGGAAGGAAGTGCAAATTCAAATTACATCCAATCATTAGTTTACAGTGCAAACAAAAAGAAATATGATGTAATTGCAATTAATTTAAGAGGTTGCAGCGGCGAACCAAACAAAACCTTAGCATCCTATCACAGCGGAAAAACGGAAGATTTACTTGATGTCATTCAATACATTAATAAACACTATTCTTATAAAGAAATACATATTGTCGGATACAGTTTAGGCGGAAATCTGACATTAAAATTTATGGGAGAATATGCCGAAAAACTTCCCGAAAACATCAGTTGTGCCGTTGCTGTTTCAACACCGTGTGATTTACAAGCTACCGCATTAAAATTATCGAAAGGATTTAACAAATTATATGAATTTGATTTCTTGTTGTCATTAAGAAAAAAATCAAAGGAAAAATTTTTACAATTTCCGTATCATAAATTAGATGAGAAAAAAGTATTAAATTCTAAAACATTTAAGGATTTTGATCATTATTTTACCGCCGCAACCAACGGTTTTAAAGATGCAGAAGATTATTGGCAAAAATCAAGTTGCAAGCAATTTCTTCCGTATATAAATAAACCTTCTTTGCTGATATCTGCATTAGACGACCCTTTTCTCAGCAAAAACAGTTACCCTTTTAAAGAAGCCGAGAACCATAAACAGTTTCATTTTTTACCGACTAAATACGGCGGACATGTCGGGTTTTATAAAAACTTTAGTGTAAAAAAGAATACTTGGTTAGATGATACCGTATTAAATTTTATTGAAAGCAATTCTAATTTGTAATAATAAATTTTAAAATTATTATTACATCATAATTATAACTTAATCAAATACTTATAAATTATTTAGGCTTTGGTTTAATATTCCGTTGTTATTAGACTAATTGAGGTGCTAAGCACCTTACAACAACCAACGCTATTCTAAACTAAAGCCATTATTTATAAGCTGCAATACGTTTATTTACTCTGAAATAGTGCAAAATACCGTAAATTAAAAGAAGAGAAGCAATAATAATAAGAAGAATACCGAGAATGTAAATATTTTCTAAAAATTCTAATTTAATAATTGCCAAACCGGAACTCAACATTACAACAAAAGATCTGAAAAAAGCCAAAAAAGTTCGTTCATTAGCCAATTTTGTTCTGTCTATAGCGAGTTTCTCGCCGATGCTTAGGGTTTGTTTTTCTTCTGTTTTCATTTTCCGGAATTTAGGAAACAGCCGCAAGCTGTCTCTACATTCGTTTTACGATAAAATACGGATTAAGTAAATTCTTTTTATTGTAGAGCAAAGGTGTTCCGTCTG
>JAOZQB010000214.1 GCA_029932445.1 Bacteroidales bacterium
AACAAACACGAACATAAACAGCATATTAAGCAAGTTGATTTTAACGGAAACGGTATTTTCTATTGCCCCATGCAATGCGAGGGTAATAAAACGTATGATAAATCCGGCGCTTGCCCGAAATGCGGGATGGATTTAATTCCGAGAGAACCGGAAGAAAGCGAAGAAGATAAAACGTATTTAATTCTTCTGAAGAAAATGAAAATTGCGGCAATTTTTACCCTCCCGATTTTTTTGATTGCAATGGCTGATATTTTGCAAAACAATCCATTATTAGATGTTATGAACCAACAAAATTGGAATATCGTACAATTGATATTATCTCTGCCGGTTGTATTTTATGCAACACGAATGTTCTTCGAACGTGCATGGCGATCAATCGTTACTTGGAATTTGAATATGTTTACATTGATAGGAATAGGAGCCGGGGTAGCTTTTGTTTTCAGTATTTTTGCATTATTTTTTCCGGATATCTTTCCGGATCAATTCAAAACCAATAGCGGAACAGTATATGTTTATTTTGAAGCCGTTACGGTAATTCTCACACTTGTTCTTCTCGGACAGCTCTTAGAAGCCAAAGCACACAGCAGAACAAGCGGTGCCATAAAAGAACTGATGAAGTTGGCACCTACGCAAGCAACGGTAATCGTTGACAGAGAAGAAAAAATTATTTCAATACACGACATAAAACAAGGAGATTTAATACGCGTAAAACCCGGCGAAAAAATTCCTGTTGACGGAAAAATCACCGACGGTAGTAGCCATATTGATGAAAGTATGATAACCGGAGAACCTGTTCCTGTTGACAAAACAATCGACGATAATGTCAGTTCCGGAACCATCAACGGTAATAAATCGTTTGTAATGATTGCCGAAAAAGTTGGTTCGGAAACATTGCTTTCGCAAATTATAAAAATGGTTAATGATGCAAGTCGCTCGCGTGCACCAATCCAAAAATTGGCTGATAAAATTTCGAAATATTTCGTGCCGATTGTCGTTCTTATAGCAGCAACAACTTTTGCCGTATGGGCAATTTTCGGTCCCGAACCGGCGTATGTGTATGCATTCGTAAATGCTGTAGCTGTACTGATTATTGCTTGCCCCTGTGCATTGGGTCTGGCTACACCGATGGCGGTAATGGTAGGTGTCGGCAAAGGCGCTCAATCCGGAATTTTAATAAAAAATGCTGAAGCCATTGAAAAAATGGATAAAATCGATGTGTTGATTACCGATAAAACAGGAACACTTACCGAAGGTAAACCTTCTCTTGAAAAATTGGTTGCTTTAAATTCGGGTGATGAAACGGATTTATTAATTAAAGTCGCATCGCTAAATACACAAAGCGAGCATCCTTTGGCGGAAGCCGTTGTAAAATATGCAAAAAATAAGAACGTTGATTTAGAAAATGTTGAGAATTTTGAAGCTGTTACCGGAAAAGGTGTTACGGGAACCGTAAATAAGGAAACAATTGCGGTGGGAAATTCGAACTTGATGTCTGAAATTAAAGCAGAAATTCCTAAAACACTTCAAACACAGGTCGAAACAGAGCAAAAGCTCGGCAAAACCGTTTCGTATATTGCCGTAAATAACAAGGTTCTCGGATTTATTGTCATCAGCGATAAAATTAAAAAAACAAGTCAAAATGCCGTAAAAGAACTTATCGAACAAGGAGTTGAAGTAATCATGCTCACCGGAGATAACAAAAATACGGCAAAAGCAGTTGCCGATGAATTAAATATAACAGGCTTTAAAGCAGAATGTTTGCCCGAAGATAAGCTCAATGAAATAAAACGTTTACAAGAAGAAGGTAAAATTGTTGCCATGGCAGGCGACGGGATTAATGATGCGCCTGCATTAGCACAATCCGACATCGGCATTGCCATGGGAACCGGAACAGACGTTGCCATCGAAAGCGGCGAAATTACTTTGATGAAAGGCGATTTAAACGGTATCGTAAAAGCTAAGAAATTAAGTCATGCAATTATGAAAAATATCAAACAAAATTTATTCTTTGCATTTGTCTATAATGTTCTCGGCGTTCCGATTGCTGCAGGTGTATTATTTCCGGTATTCGGTCTGCTGCTTTCACCTATGATTGCTGCTGCCGCCATGAGTTTTAGTTCGGTTTCCGTAATTACAAATTCTTTAAGGTTAAGAAACTTTAAACTATAATTTGTCAGGATTTTAGAGATTAACAACTAATAAATAAAAAAGTGGAACAAGAATTAGAAGACAAATTAATAAAGAAAAATATCAATCCCACTGCCATGCGTTTGTTGGTTTTAAAAGAAATCACCAACAGCAGAACAGCTCTGAATTTTTATGAACTTGAACAAAAGTTTGAGAAAGTGGAACGCTCTACTTTATACAGAACACTGAAAATTTTTGAAGATACACATTTAATTCATCCGATTAGTGATGGTTCCGGTTCTGTTAAATATGCAATTTGTGAAAATGAATGCAATTGCAAACCTGAAGAATTACATGTGCACTTTCTTTGCTATAAATGTGAAAAGACTTTTTGCTATAACGAAATAGTTATTCCGAAAGTTCAATTGCCTGATAATGTGATAGTAGAAACAGCAAATTATATTCTCAAAGGTATTTGTAATAAATGCCGATAGTAAGTTTGCGACACTGTCGCACTTATCTTTATTATACATTTGCATTGAAATATTGCAAACTATATATTTACTAACAAACAGAACAATGAAAAAAACAAATAAAATAGCAGGAGCCGGAATATTAACTGCAATAGCAGCTTCATTATGTTGCATAACGCCGGTATTAGCATTAATTTCCGGTGCTTCGGGAATTGCTTCGGCATTTTCTTGGTTAGAACCATTAAGACCTTATCTGATAGGTATCACGGTTTTGGTTTTGGGCTTTGCTTGGTATCAAAAATTGAAACCTAAAAAAGAAATCGAATGCGATTGCGAAACCGATGAAAAACCAAAATTTATTCAATCAAAACTATTTCTCGGATTAGTTACCGGATTTGCCTTTCTGATGTTGGCTTTTCCGTATTACGGAGATATTTTTTATTTGAAAAATGAAAAAGAAATTGTTGTAGTTGAAAAATCAGATATTCAATCCGTCAATATTGAAATAAGCGGAATGACTTGTGATGCTTGCCAAAACCATGTAAATCATGCCGTTAATGAATTAAGCGGCATTTTAAAAGTTGAAAGTTCATATGAAAAAGGCAATGCACTTATAGAATTTGACAAATCGAAAACCACAATTGACGAAATCAGGAATGCAATAAATTCAACAGGCTACAAAGCTGTTGAAAACAAATAAAAATAAGATATAATGAAAATAATTACATTGAATATAAAAGGGATGACTTGCGACAGTTGTTCAAATTCGGTTGAGAATTTAATTGACGAATTAGACGGAATAAAATTCAGAGACGTTAGCCATATCCAAAATTTAGGAAAAATTGAATTTAACGAAAATTTCGTTTCAGAAGAAAAAATAATTGCCAAAATAAATGAGAGTCATTATAAGGTTGATATGCCTGAAAAACAGATTGACAAAAACAAAAGTGTGATTCCTGAATGTCCGGTTTGTTCTCAAAAAGGTGCATCAGTCCCGAATACAATTTTTAAATCAAATCTTATACCGGCATCATTTCCCAAAATAAACTTTGAAATAGAAAATTATATCTGCAAAAATCCTGATTGTAATGTTGCCTATTATTCTGCCGAAAACAAAAATACAATTCACAAAGATGAATTAAAAAGAGAACTTTGGTATAAAAGTGGAACAAAGAAAGTATTGGGTTGTTATTGCAACAACATCGATAAAGAGCAGATAAGAAATGCTTATGAGAAGCACGCTTTAACAACTTGGGATGAAATAGTTCCGCATTATCGAAAAAAAGTTATTGAAAAGTGCGACCTTTTAAATCCGACAGGCTATTGTTGCAGAGAAAATTTTGATAAAATCACAGATGAGATAAAAGTACCCTCTGATAAAAATCATCATGCAAAAATGTCATTTGCTTTTAACAACGAGAAAATTCAATCGGAATCTTGTTGCTCAACAGGTAATAACAGACAAAAAGAAAATAATGTCGTAATTAAAGAAGAAAGTTGTAAAATCGATGATAAAGGAAGCAATTCTTACTCATCAAAAAACAATATTGAACAAAAAAATTATAAAGAACATTGGGATAAAGTTTATGACAAAAGCCCTGACGAAAAACTCGGGTGGTATGAATCAAGCCACGAACAAACTTTGCGGTTAATCGCAAAAACAAAATTGTCAAAAAACGCTGATATTTTAATTGCAGTAGCCGGAAGCACAACTCTCATTGATGAACTATTAAAAAATTAATATAAAAATTTATCTGCAAAAGATATAAGCAAGCTGGCTTTAAAACGAGTAAAAGAAAGATTACAAGAAAGCAAAATATCTTATATTGTTGATGATTTAACAAACCCGGTTGCATTAAAGAATCTTGAACCTGTTGATTTATGGATTGACAGAGCCGTTCTTCATTTCTTTACTCAAAAAAAAGATATCGATACTTATTTTAATTTGTTAAAAGATAAAGTAAAAAAAGGCGGTTTTGTTATATTAGCAGAATTTAGTTTAAACGGAGTTGAAAAATGTGCCGGTCTTTTCGTAAACAGATATAGTGAAAATATGCTTGCAGAAAACCTCGGAAACAATTTTGAATTAATTGAAAGTTTTGAACATATTTATATTTCTCCGTTTAATTCCGAAAGACCTTATATTTATACGTTATTCAGAATGAAATAATTATTGCAGAATTTAAAAAAAGAAAATGCCGAAATTCTGCACATTTTAATCAAAATTATATAACATATAAAG
>JAOZQB010000215.1 GCA_029932445.1 Bacteroidales bacterium
CACATAAGCATCCGGATTGGTATCGGTTCCGCTGATGTATTTTGTAAAATAACCCAAAATGACAGCTAATAAAGGAGCTTCTAAAAAGGTTATCAATAAATATTGTTTATTGGTAAGTTTTGATTTAATATTCCGAATCGTAAAAATCAAAAATTGTTTAAATCGAGACGGTGTTTTAAAATGATTTTTCGGAAGTTTCGTATCTTTTATTTCCTGTTCTTCTTTTTGCGTTTCAGATTCTATTTCGATTTTGAATTTTTTATACCATTCTCCGGGACTTATTTTTCTGACTTTCGTAAGCTTTCCGTATTCGTCAACGACTTTTGATTCAAGAATTTCCAGAGGTTGCTGTGCATTAACATTTCCGCAACACGAGCAGCCGCTTTCTTCGGGGTTAACATAATTTGCAGCATTTTTAAAGTAAGAAAGCGCATCGACGGGATTTCCTTTATACACGGGATATCCGCCTCTGTCCATCATCAGCAAACTGTCAAATAATTTATAAATATCTGAAGACGGTTGATGAATGTTTACTAAAACCAATTTGTTTTTCAACGCTTGATCTTTAAGCAAATTCATCACCATATCCGAATCCATGGACGATAATCCGGAAGTCGGTTCGTCAACAATTAAAATAGCCGGTTCGCGAATTAATTCCAAAGCAATATTAAGACGTTTTCTTTGCCCGCCGCTGATAAATTTATTTGTGGGACTTCCTACGGTTAAATCTTTTACGGCAAATAAATCCAAATCCCTCAGAACTTTATCAACCGCTTTTTTAATC
Organism: Bacteroidales bacterium; assembly: GCA_029932445.1. GTDB lineage: Bacteria > Bacteroidota > Bacteroidia > Bacteroidales > JAADGE01 > JAADGE01. The sequence continues at coordinate 785 of JAOZQB010000215.1, forward strand.
TCTTCATTTGTAAAATTACTGAAACACAATTTGGCATTGTAATATAAATTTTGATAAACCGTGAGTTCTTCAATAAGCAAATCATCTTGCGGAACAAAACCGATTACCCCTTTCAGATGTTCCTTATCTTTGTGTAAATCATATCCGTTTATAGTAATATTACCTCCGTGAAGAGGAAATGTTCCGTTTAAGACATTCAGTAAAGTTGATTTTCCTACACCGCTTCCGCCCATAATTCCAAGCATTCTGCCGGAATATTCCGTAAAACTGAATTTTTGAATACCGTTATCTGAATTACTGTAATAGAATTCTATATTTTCAGCTTTGAGTATGACTTTTGACGAAACATCTTCATTTAAAAACCGGCTGACAATATCACTGTAATAGATGTTATTGATACGTTGGCTTTTAATTACGGCACCGTTATCGAAAATATATAATCTCCCGGGATTGATGTTTTGACTGTTCAGAAACAAACTGTCTGAACCTGTATATTTTAAAACATAGGTATTCGTACTTTCAATTCTGAGAATATAGAGTTCTCCGTCGAGATTTTTTACATATTTATGTTTTAATTCCGAATTACCGGTTTCTTTTTCGGAGTTGATAATAATAAGGTCTGATTTGTTTTTGAAATCAATAATTTTACTTGTTGCCAAGTTAAATAATTGGCTGAATTCAAGTTCGGAGATGTTAAAAATATCAGAAACTGTTTTTACAAAATCCAATTCTTTTTCAGTGATTACAGAATCTTGATTAATAAATTCAATTAAACGAATAACAACAACAATTTTTTCTTTTTGTTGAAGTTGTTCATTAATTTCACTGCAAATTTTAAGAACTTTTACCGAGTTTAATGAGGTTTGTTTTCTTACTTTTCTGTTATCATTCTTTTTTGCATGATGATGAACTTCAACGTAATGATCAAAAAGTTTAAGATAACTGTCACTGAATTCTTGATTAAGCATCATATCAAGATAAGATTTTACAACAGTTCTTGCTTTATCCGATACTTTTTCGGCATCTGCATTTGCGATGATTGCAAATAATCTCATTAATGCTTTTAAAATCAATTCGTTCATAGTAATATTTTTAAACTTTTAGTTTTTCGCCTTCCGATTTGGCTATAATAACGGCTCCGCAACTGTCACTCCAAACATTTACGGAAGTTCTGAACATATCCAAAATTCGATCAACGGGTATAATTAAAGCAATTCCGGCTAAAGGCAAATCTACGGCAGATAAAATGATTGAAATCATTACCAAACCTGCCATCGGAACCGCAGCAGCACCGACAGATGCCAATAAGGCGGTTACGACGATAACGACTTGTTCCGTAATTGTTAAATCGTAACCGTATGCCTGTGCAATAAATAATGCGGCAATTGCTTCATATAAAGCAGTACCGTCCATATTTACGGTTGCCCCCAAAGGTAAAGTAAAACCCGATATTTTATTTGAAACACCCGAATTATTTTCAACAGATTCCATTGTTAATGATAATGTTGCTCCTGAGGAAGATGTTGAAAATGCCGTTAATAATGCAGCTTGCATCGCTTTAAGATGTGCAAACGGTTTTACTTTTGCAATAAATTTTAAAAAAAACGGCAAAACTATAAAAGCATGAACTGCAAGGGCTATTAGAACAGTTAAAGAATATAAACCTAATACTTGTACTAAATTAATTATATTATCGGCTTGTTCGGCAACGGTTTTAGCAACTAATCCGAAAACCCCGAATGGTGTAAATTTTATGATAAACATGGTTATTTTCATCATTACTTCAAAACCGGCATTAAAAAAATCTGTTAAAAAAATACGTGATTTTGAACTTACTTTTGTAATAAAAAAACCAAATAATACAGCAAAAAATATAATTGAAAGCATATGATTTTCGGTAATTGCAACAAAAATATTGTCAGGAATAATATTTAGTAATGTATCGGAAAAACTGTGTTGCCCTACAGTCGGAATATCGGCATCGTGTATAAAGCTTTTATCAATTCCTTCTCCGGGACGAATAAGATTTACAAAAAACAACCCGATAAGTATCGCTGCCGTACTGGTCATTAAGTAATAAAGAATCGTTTTTAATCCTAATCGACCCAGATTTCCGGCAGAACCGATATTTGCAATCCCTGAAATGATAGACATTAAAATCAACGGAATGATAATCATTTTTAATGCTTTTAAAAAAATGATTCCCATCCAACTGACGTATTTTATTTTCGGATTATACAAACAATCTTTTAATATCTCATTCCGTTGTTTATCAGTTAGTTTTATTTCCGAAAATGCATCAATTTTTTTTATCAGTTTATCTTGAGTTAATGTATTCTCACCAATTAATTTTTCAATGTTAATTATTTGATTCTCCGTAAATTGATAATTACTTTTTTCGGACAATATTTTATTATATGCCTTGAGATCAACTTTATATGTATTCGGAAATGATAAGCCGTAAATAACCGCTAAAATAATTGCAATTAATATCTGCCAATGAAGTGCAAATTTCTTTTTCATCCGAAATAGGTTTTATACAAATTTTATGTAAAAATAAAAAAAATATTGTTTTTTTAAGATTAAAATTTACGAATCCTTATTGTTTTTTATAAATCAAACTATTTGTTTGCTAATTTTACAGATTAACTTTTTTTTGCTTTATAATACAATGTATTACTGTTTTCTTTTTTGAATATTCTATTTGCCGTTTCTAAAATATTTTCAATTGTTACTTTATTATATTTTTGAGTTTCATAATTTAAAGTTTCGGCATCTTCCAATAACTCATAAAAAGCTAAATCCGTAGCTTTATTTAAAACATCTGTTTCGGAAAAAATAAACCGTGATTCAATTTTATTTTTTACTTTTTGCAATTCTCTGTTTGAAATGCCGTCTTTCAGCAAATTTTCAAGTTCGTTTAAAACTGCTGACTCGACTTCTTCTAAAGAAACGCCTTTTGAAGGTTTTCCGCTGAAAATAAATAATCCGGGATCGATACTTCCGCTGATATAGGCATCAAGTGATGAAAATACGGGATTTTTTTTAATTAATTTTTGAAAAAGACGAGAAGATTCACCGTTTGACAATATATCCGACAGTAAATCAGCTGCATAAAAGTCAGGATGCTTCCTTCCGCACATGTGATAGGTTTGATACCAAGCATCAACAGGTACATTTCTTTCAACGGTTAAAATCCCGGCTTCTGTTTGTTTCGGTTCTTCAGGGATATTTCTTTTTGCAACAGTTCTTTTTTCAATATTTCCGAACCATTTCTCAACGACATCTTTTATATATTCAAACTCAAAATTTCCGGCAATGCTTAAAACAGCATTATTAGGTGCATAATGGCTGTAAAAAAAATCTTTCACATCTTGAATCGTTGCATTTTCAATATGCGAAATTTCTTTTCCTATGGTAGCCCAACTATACGGATGGATTTTATATGCCAAGGGACGCATCAACAGCCAAAAATCACCGTAAGGACGGTTTAAATAATTTTGCTTAAATTCTTCAATTACAACTTTCCTCTGTACTTCTAAACTTTTATCGGTAAAAGCTAAGCTCAGCATTCTGTCAGATTCCAGCCAAAGGGCCGTTTCCAAATTATCTTTAGGAAGCGTTTCGTAATAATTTGTAAAATCGTTATTCGTAAAGGCATTGCTGCTTCCGCCGGCTTCTTGTAAGGGTTTGTCGTAATTCGGAATATTCACGGAACCGCCGAACATCAAATGCTCGAATAAATGGGCAAAACCGGTTTTTTGGGGATGTTCATCTTTTGCTCCAACATCATACAACATATTTACGGCAGCAATAGGTGTGTCTTTATCTTGGTGAAATATGACTTTCAATCCGTTATTTAAGATAAATTTTTCGAATTTAATCATGGTGTTTTTTGAGAATTATTTTTATTTTTCATCAGACTTATTCTGATTTTCAATGAAAACTTTATTATTTAACTTTTTTAATGCTTTCATAAAGTCTTTTTTATTCATAATCAATAACTGATATT
>JAOZQB010000216.1 GCA_029932445.1 Bacteroidales bacterium
AGGCACTTCGGAAATACAAAAAATTGTTATTTCCAGGGATTTGCTGAAGGATTAAGTGGGACTTGCCATTTCAATTATTTCGTTTTTTAACCACAGTGGCGAAATAACTTTCACCTCTTTTCCAAACGAGAGTAATTGGCTCTTTAACTCATAATTTGGGATTACTTCAATTGTAATTGTGAGGCCATTTTCATCTAGTATTTTCTTCTTCTGGGAATGATGTAATGGTTTTGTCAGAACGTAGGGATACTGTTTTGGCGAAAAATGTAATTCTATAATTTCCACCTTTGCCCCTTTAGGTTTTGTTATACCGATAATGTCGTCAAAGTATTCCGAAAAATCATAATCTGTATTTTCAAGGTATTCCCCTTTAATCTCTTTAATATTTTCAATTCTGTCCAGAGATCGTATCGATAGCGTGTCGAATCTTTCTATCTGCCCAAACAAAAACCAGCGGTTGTTGTATTGTTTTAAATAATATGGATGAATAATTGAAACATCAGGTTTATCAGATTTAAACGATTGGTATTCAATTTCTAGTACTTTTTTGTAAAGAATGGCATTGAACAAAGTCCCCAAATATTCAATACCTTTTAAATATTGATTTGAATCGAAACCAATTATTTCCCTATCGCTTTGCACAAAGCCAAATGCCTGGCTTAGTTTGGGCATAAGTTCTTCAATCCACTCAAATTGTGGTGTCCCCTTAAAACGAGATAATACAAGCAAAGCCGATTTTATTTGCTCTGCCTCCATTTCGTTTATCGGTTTGTTGTTAATGGAAAAGTTATGGTCGAGGTAGCGGTAATATTTTTTTTTGCCATAGGCAATTTTGTCAAGTTCAACCGACCAGCCTTTTTCACTCTCCATAAACTTAATATCTTCAAACAACTGCCTTCGTTTTATTCCATTTGAGTCGGGGTATTCTTCGCTAAGTGCAAGGTTGACTGCTTCCAATAAGTCTTCGATAAAAAACCTGCGACCGGGATTGCCGAAGCAACGGTCGAGGGTTTGGTAGCGGATCAGGGCGTTTTTGTTTATGGGCATAAATTGTTAGTTTGTTATAAAATAATTTATAGAGAGTGCCTAAGTTCAGTTTCAATTCTATCTTTTAAGAAATTTTTTATAAGCGACTGATAAGGTACACCCCTTTTATGAGCCAGAATTTTTAGTTCGTCCAAAATAAATTCCGGTAGCCTGAGTGAGATAGTCTTTGTAGATGGTTTTAATTTTGGGAAAGCAGTGCTTTTTGCCTTTGCCCAATCAATATATTCAGATGAATCGGCCTTTGCCCAAAAAGCACGTTCTTCTTCTTCATTCTTAAATAGTGCCTCTAAGAAAACTCACCATTTTTGAAGTGGGTTTTAAGAAGACGTCAAGAACGAGGCTTGCGAAGTATTTAAAATCAGAAGTTTACTTTTGTAAATGACTGGTTTTAAATACGAGCGTAACGAAGTTATTGGCGTTTTCTTATAGCCACTAAATACTGGTATTTTCTTTTTATGGCTCATTATGAAAACTAAGTTTCCCTACAAAATTAATTATTTTCTTGTTATGTGGATAGACTGCATAGATAGGGTTTAGTTTTGCGGGGTAATTAAAAATGAAAAAATTATGTCTAAAGATCCATTTACTATGTTAATATTAAAGGTATACCTTTTCTTAGCTGGAATATTATTCCTACTTATTTTATTAGGAAGCCAAGAAGATGAACCAATAAAAAGAGAATCTTGGCTCCCTCATATTGATTATGAAAAAGAGACTATGAAAAATAGAACTAAATATAAGAAACCTAGTATTAATTATTATAGAGAAGATTCTTGGTGCAAAGACAAAAGGGAACAGACCGAAAATTGGGCTGATTTTTTAGAAACCTTAGAAAATCGAGGACATTCTATTTACGATCCTGAAGCAGAAGATATTTGGGAAGAGTATTACTAAAAGGCAACATGAAAATAACTCAACTGGAAATTACAGAAGAAAAAATAGAATATATAAAAATATAACCATGATAAATAAAAATTACAATTTGGGAGAACTTGAAGAATTACTCATGAATGAGCCCTCTTTTAAATCAGCAAAAACAATAGATTTAAATGTGCCAAAAGTGCCAGGCCTGTATTGTATCAAAATTAAAAATATGGATGCTTTGCTAGCACCTTTCAATACTGAACTTAAAAATAGAAAACATAATATCATTTATATTGGCATTGCTACAAAATCATTAAACAAGCGAATGTTGAACCAGGAACTAAGGGCAAATGGCCATGGCACTTTTTTCAGGAGCCTTGGAGCAGTTTTGGGTTACCAACCACCTTTTAACTCACTTGCCGGGAAGAAGAACAAACGCAATTATAAGTTTTCCGATTCTGATGAAACCAAAATTATTAATTGGATAAATGAGAATTTGCTTATTAATTGGATTGAACAAAATTCCAATTTGGAAGAAATTGAAACGGCTCTAATTTTTAAATATAAGCCGCTGTTGAACATTGCTAAGAATCTGGTTGCTATGAGGGAGTTGTCGCGACTAAGGAAAATGTGCGTGGAGGTGGCGAATGGTAATAGAAATAAATAAACCAAGAAAAAAATAATTGTACATTTGAAAACCCAAACATTTGTAATATGAGCATAGATAAAATAATTATCGAAGATTTTAAAATATTTGAAGGACAACATATTTTCGACCTTAAAAACCTAAATATTTTTACTGGTGCAAATAATTCAGGAAAGAGTACTCTTTTTAAGGCTATTACATTATTCGCAAAAGGTTTGGAGAGAGGAGATTTTCCAAGTATTGATTTATTTGGGAATAATGCTGGAGAATTTAAAAATCTTTTAAACCATAATACAACTAAAACTAGTTTTAAAATTGGTTTTGTAATAGAACTTGGGTTACAGAATGAGCCCTTTAAGATATTGTATGAGTTTGGAGATGGAAAAGGCAGTTACACTTCGCAAGGTATGGCTCAATTTCTAAACTTTGAGATACTAGATTTAAGTGACAATTTTTATTTTGGAGTTTACAACGTAGAAAGGTTTGTGGTTACGAAAAAAAATATTGAATACGTCCCAGAAAGCAATGTTTTTCAAGAAGGTGCTACGTATCCATTCAAGTCTCCAATGGATGAAAACAACCCAGCAGAATTATTCATTAAATTTGATTTGGACAATCTAAATCGTTTTATTAAAGTATTCTCAAATACTGATTTTAGTGAATTGATATTACACCTGAATAAACTGAGAGGAATACATAATAATTTTTGGAGTGAACAATTCATTGAGGAAGATTTCGATGATATTGGTATCAAGGAGTTCTATTTGGAGAACCTTTTACGAGATATTTACAAAGATGAATTCAAGAACCTTGGAGATTATAAAACAAAAGAAATTCTACTTTTTGGAGGGCAAGATGAAGAAAAGGTTTGGAAAGAATACCTAAAACTTCGAGATAAATTAAAGTATAATAAATTTATTGAGGAAGTAATTCAACCTCTATTTGAATCTATTGATAAAGGATTAGATTTCTTTCGACAAAAGAACTTTAATCATATTCAATACCAATCTTTTTCTAACAGGCTGATTAACAAAGATAAAACAAACGAATACTTATTCTCATTATTTAGTGTACGAAATGAGAGTAATTTAAATTCTTTTGTAAGGGAAGCCTTAAAAATATTTGGCATTGACGGTTATATTGAGATTGTTTCCTATAAAAATACTGTTCTGGAGTTATTTTTGGTGACAGGGTTAGATAAAACTGATAAAGAACGTCATGACGAGTATCAGACAAAATGCAAAAATGAAGAGAGACCAATGGATAATTATGACAAGAAATTCGGGTATTATATTGGGTCTCCAACATTATTGGGTAATTACAGTCAGGATTATGAGAACAACGAAAAGGAAAGCATTAATGATTTGGGAAAAGGGACTGCAAATTTGATTGGAATAATTTTGAAGTCATTTCACATATTTTATGTATTACAGAAAACGAAGAAGAATGAAAAAGTAATGAAATCCTTGGGATATAACACAGAAAAAGTTAAGAAAAAACTAGTCTTAATAGAAGAACCGGAAGTATTCTTGCATCCAAACTGGCAATCAAAGTTAGCAGATTTCTTAGTGTTTTGTAGTAATTATGGTAAATCTTCATCGCTAGAGCATCGTAAAATTGAAACAACTATTTTGGTTGAAACCCACAGCGTATATTTAATTCAGCGTTTACAATACTTAGTAGCAACACAAGAAATCAAACCCGAAAACCTATGCGTGACCTTCTTTAACACAGATGAAGAGAAAGAAAAGTTCTATAAAATGAAAATTCGTAAAGATGGTATCTTTATAAACAAATTTGGCACAGGGTTTTATGATGAAACAGCAAATTTAACTATTGATATACTTAATGAACAAAACTTAAACTAATGTTAACAACTCACATTGATGTCGAAGTTTTTGTTGATGCAATTAACAAATTTAAAACAGACCCGTTAAAACAACCCAAAGACTTTTTTAATTTCATTACTAAAGGTTCGGACTCAACTTATTATGGTATAAATAAACACACACCTATTACAACAATAAACCTGCTAACTGAAATATTGGAAGACGGAGGAGAACACTCAAAGTCAAGAATTAAACCCAATAAGTTTTCTCCTGAGCATATAAACAAAGGAAATCCCTATCAAGTTTTCTTTCTAAACATCACAGATAAAAATGAACAAATTAAGATTTCTAATAAAATAAATATGCTTACTGGTTTTATAACTAATTATAATCA
>JAOZQB010000040.1 GCA_029932445.1 Bacteroidales bacterium
GTGCTGCTGCCCGAATTGCTGAATAAAGTTTTGAAATAACCCAAGCTGACAGCCAGATATCCGACACCGAGTTTTTCAGCTTTTTCCATAAAATCGTATGCTTTTTCTTTGGTTCCCAAATCAATGGCAATCATACCGCCGTAACCGAATTCCTTATTCATTATTGATGTCAGTAAATTGTATTGCGGGTGAACGTTTAATCCGGGATAAATAACTTTTGTATTGTTTTCGGTAAATTTTTCAGCTAAAAACAGTGCATTTTTGCTGTGTTGTTTCATTCGAATATGAAGGGTGTATAAATTTTTCAGAATACTTGATGAACGCATCGGATCAAGAACGGGACCGAGTAACATGGCCGTTCCGGTATTTAAATCAATCAAAGAATTGATATATTCTTCACTTCCGCAAATGGCACCGGCAACACAATCATTTTTTCCGTTAATAAATTTGGTCATGCTGTAAACCACAATATCGGCTCCGAGTTTAAAAGGCGAAATCATCATTGGTGAAAATGTATTGTCAACAATTAATTTTGCTCCGTGTTTTTTTGCAATTTTTGACATTGCCGGAATATCGGAAATTTGCAGTAAAGGATTTGAAACGGTTTCCGTATAAATGACTTTTGTATTCGGACGAATTGCTTTTTTCAGAGCATCTAAATCGGTAGGAATAATAAAACTTACGTCAATATTAAATTTTTGAAGATAATATTTTAAGAAAGCAAAAGTACCGCCGTATGTTGTAACCGAAGAAACAATATGGTCGCCAGAATTACATAATTGAAGTATGGCAGATGTAATTGCAGCCATTCCGGATGCCGTTACCCATGCAGCTTCTGTTCCTTCCATTGCAGCCAAAGCTTCCGAAAGATATTTATTACTGGGATTCCAGTGTCTGGAATATAAGAAACATCCTTCCGCTTCCCCGTGAAAGGTATCAACCATTGCTTCTGCACCGAGGAAAGTATAAGTTGCAGAATCGGTTATCGACGGATTAACACCGCCGAATTCACCGAATTGTTCCAATTTGCTTAATTCTGTTGCCGGATCAAATTTTTTCATGATTTTTTTATTTTTAATGATTTTAGAAATTTATCTATAAAAGATTCTTTTTGGTCATCAAATTCTCCGTAATAACCTTGACCGTAACCGTAACCGTAACCGTATCCGTAACCGTGACTGTATCCGTAACCTTTTTTTATCTCAACATCGTTTAAAATAATTCCGATATTTTTTAAGTTCCCTTCTTTTTTAGCATCTTCTAATAATTTAATTACATTTTTAGAAGAAAAAGATTGACGAACTACATATAAAAATGCATCAGCAATTTCATTTAATAATAAAGCATCTGTTACAACGGCAATAGGAGGTGTATCTACAATGATATAATCAAATTTTTTCATTGCTTTTGTAAAAAACTCTTTCATCTTTTCTGATTCTATTAATTCTGCCGGATTCGGAGGAATGGGTCCTGAAAGAGCCAAAGAAAGATGTTCGATTGAGCTTTTTTGAATAACATCATCAAAATTACACCGATTGACCAGAAAAGAACTTATTCCGTTTTGGTTATTATATGTAAATTCATTTTGCAGTTTCGATTTTCTTAAATCCAATCCGACCAAAAGGGTCTTTTTTTCCGATAAAGCAATTACGGAAGCGAGATTAACCGAAATAAATGATTTTCCTTCTCCGCTGACCGAAGAACTTACCACAATAATTTTCTTTTCTTTCCCTTTCAGAACAAATTGCATGTTGGTTCGAAGTGCCCGAAACGCCTCTGTAATAGGAGCTTTCGGGTGTTTTGCCGCTGCCAAATTTGTTTTTGTTTTATTCTTTCCTACCGTGCCGTATATCGGAATATTGGTTCTGCTTTCAATATCTGACTTATCTTCAATTTTATTATTAAAAAATTCCAAAACAATTATTAACAGAATCGGAATCAGCAAACCGAAAAGAATACCTTTTTTGGTGTTTCCGCCTGTATCGGGAGATTTTTTTTCAGCTGTTTCCGGTCTTGCCGGGTCCAACATTTTAGTGTCGGCTTTATTTGATGCTTGTGTAATAGCAGCTTCAGTACGACGTCTTAAAAGTAAAGTGTATATTTCGTCATTAATATTAAACTTCCTTTGGATATTAATAATTTGACGTTCGGAAACCGGTAATCGATTAATATCAGAATTAACTTTTGCAATATTTCGATTTACGGTTTGAATTTCATTTTCTGTTACATCAATATTTTTTTGTGAATGTATGCGAATTTGATTTTGAATATTTTGAATTTGCAAGTCTAATTTTTCGGAAATGGGAATGTCACTTCTGACACTGAAATCTAATTCGTCTCGTTGCGTTACGGCTTCAGTCAGTTTTTCAAGATAACTTAACAATACCGGGTCATTAATATCCATAACCGTCGGAGCGGTTAAAGAATTTGCGACTTTATTGTTGTTTAATTGAGCTTTAATGTATTTGTAATAGCTTAATTTCTTCTTTTGTGTTTCTTCATATTTTTGTAATTCCGTTAATTTTGTCAAAAGCAGCATGCCTTCATTACTTATATCAACGGAACGGTTTTTTTGTTTAAAAATCTGCATGTTATTTTCCGTTACCTTTAAAGAGTCAGAAACACTTTCTAATTGTTCATCAATAAATTTAATAATGCTTTTTGCTTTTTGATTTTTTTCATTTAAACCGTTTCGGATGTATATTTCTATAACTTTATTCAGATAATCGGCATCTTTTTGCGGAACCGTTCCGACCATCCAAAGCCAAAGAATTGAACTTCTTTCCGGGCTGACTTCAATTTCTAATCGATACAGATAATCTTGAACGATGCTGTTTACCGTATTTTTAATAAAAAAGTATTTGTTCTCAAGGATTGAAGGAGTGTATGATAGTGAATCTCTGAAAGTTATATTAAAACTGAAATCTTTATATTTAAATTGTTGTCCGATACCGATTATTTTTTCTACGCCAAACGGCTCGATAATGATTTTTACCTTGTCTTTTGATTGAAAAATAACGTAAACCGGAATGTTGTTATATTGATGATACGTTGTATCCAGATTAACGACAAAGGGAGATTTATTATAAATTTCATAATTCTTTTTAAAACGCTCATCTTGAAAGTAGGATGTTTTAAAATTTAACTCTTCAACAGCTTCTTTACTTAAGGAATACGACTTCAATATTCCCATTTGGGTATCGATATTTTTACGTTTTGCAAAAAGCGTTAATCCGCCTGCAACTTCTTCTTCGTTACTTTCATTTTTTAACATAACCGTTGCATGCAACCCGTATGTCGGAATAGCATGTTTATTAATCCAACGGGCGGCAAAAAATGAAATAATAATTGATAATACAAATAAATACCAATATGAAACAGCTTTAAAAAAGAATTTCTTTATTTCAAAACCTTTGTTTCCTGTATCTTCCGGATTATTATAGTCTTCCGTCATCTGATCTTTGTTTTATATTCTTAAATTTATAATTACGGGCTTTTAGAAAAGATGTTTAATATAAGGACTGTTGTACTTATTGCAGAAGAAAATGCAGAAATGAAAAAGATATAATCTTTGAGATTTATTTTAGCAATTTTTGCATTAATCGGTTCAACAATGATGATATCATCAGGGTATAAATAAAATTTTTCCGACCTTAACAGTTCTCGATCAGTTAAGTCAAGCTTATACACGATTCTACTGTCTTTCTTTTGGCGAACAACCGTAATATTTTTCATGTCGGCATAATCCGTTACACCTCCGGCTCTGGATACAGCTTCTAAAACATCGATATTATCCTGATAAATATAAATAGGACCTTTGTTATTTACTTCACCGAGAAAAGAGATTTTAAAATTGACAAATTTCACGTTAACAATGGCATCTTTCAAGTATTCATGTGCTTTTTCGGTAACATCATTTCGAAATTCCGAAACGGTTTTTTCAGCGGCTTTCATCGTTCCGAGAATCGGAATTTGAACATATCCGGTATCATTAACCGTAAAGCCGGACAAATAGAAATTTCCGCTGTTTAAATTTTGATTTGTATTATTCGTTTGTTCGTCAATTTGAAAAAGCGCGTTTATATCCGGCTCAGTCGTAATAATTTTAATATGCAAAACATCATCGGATTTTAATTTATACTTTTCCGATTTTACAGTATATGAATAAACGCTGTCAATTTGTTGATTTTCTTTATAAATATATCGAATACGTCGGTTACATGATGAAGTAAAGAGACCGATGATGATGATAACGGATAAAAATGATAAGCGATTCATTTGTTTTTTTCCTAATAAAAGATTATCTTACAAAAATATAAATTATATTTATATTAGCATGATAAATATTAAAATCGGCATTTTTCTTGATATGATATTTATAAGAAGAAGAAGAAAATGAAGGATAAAAAGCATGACATATTTAAAATAAATCATAATAATACAAAACCGAAACAAGGATTAGTTCTTGTATCTGAGCCGTTTGCACCTGACAGTATTTTCAGCCGTTCAATTATTTTATTGGCTGAGCATAATGAAGAAGGAACCGTAGGATTTATTTTAAATAAACCGCTTAATCGGAAGATTTCAGACTTTTCTTCCGAATTCGGAAATTTTGACATAAAGATATCTTTAGGCGGTCCCGTCGGAAGTGAACATATTTATTATATTCATACTTACGGAAAAAAAATTCCGGGCAGCATACACATTAAAGATGATTTATTTTGGGGCGGCGAATTCAATGTTATTCAAACCATGTCGGAAGCCGGCATGTTGGATGAAACCAGAATTCGGTTTTTTATGGGTTATTCCGGATGGAGTCCCGAGCAATTGTTAAATGAAATAAAAAAAGATTCCTGGCTGGTTTCGGATATTGATGTTGAGACAATTATGCAAAATGATAACAAAATATGGGACAAAACAGTTTCAGAGCTGGATAAACCGTATAACGTATGGCAATATTTTCCCGAAAATCCGAATTTAAATTAATCGGCAACGGCATTTAAACGATGAATAAAAAATTCTGAAAGACGCTTGTAATAGCGTTTATCTTTATATGCAACAACCCATTGAATACCGGAAATTGAATTGGTCAGAAAAAGTTCTTCCGCCCGGAACAAATCCGGTTCTGAAATTGACTGTTCAATACAAGGAATTTCATGTAATTTAGCCAAACGAATAATTTCATTTCGCATAATTCCGTCGACACATCCGTCACTGACAGGCGGGGTAATCAGGATTTTGTTTTTTACAAGAAACAGATTTGATGAAACAGCTTCGATAATTTGATTTTTTTCATTCAGAATAAGACAGTCATCGGCAGCAATTTCATTTTTATAAACACCGGCTAATATGTAAAGAAGTGAATTTCCTGTTTTATAGGGAGAAAATAAATTAATCGTTTTTTTCAGCTCATGATAAACAGACACTTGCAGTCCTTCGGTATTTAAAATAAATTTTTCACTGTCAAGTTGTGATGCCGAAATCAGATAATCAATTTCATTTGTTTCCGGAGTATAAAATCCGCCGGATTTTCGAAAAACGGTTATTCTGATTCGTGCAGATTTAAAAATTTTATTACGATTCAAAAGACTTAAAATTTCATCTTTCAACTTATCTTTAAATATCGTAAATTTATCGGGAATATGATATTTTAAAATGGTCATTCCCGAAATTAATCTGAGTAAATGTTCTTCAAAATACAGGATGTTACGATTGTTAACACGGATGGTTTCAAAAAGGGAATCTCCGTACAAAAAGGCACGATTTTGAAAACAATTATTGCTTTCATCTTCTGTTATAAAAGTACCGTTAATAATAATTTGACGTTTTATGTTCATCGGATATTTTTTTGATACAATTATAAACAAAAATAAATGTATTTTTGCTTTCAGAAAATTAAAAACTATGTTATTGATTATATCTCCCGCAAAAAAATTGCAAATACCGGAAACAGAAAGGACAGATTTAACATCAATAAGTTATCCTGAAGAAAGTAAATATTTAATTTCCGAATTAAGAAAATTTAAAATTGAAGCTCTTTCATCTTTAATGAATATCAGTCCGAAATTGGCAGAATTGAATTTTGAACGCTATTTAAAATGGGAATATCCGTTTAAAAGTGACGAAGCCGGAGCGGCATTGTTTATGTTTAACGGCGATGTGTATCGAGGAATGCAGACAACGGATTTTACGGAAGAAGATATTCAGTTTACACAGAATCGCTTACGAATTCTATCAGGATTATACGGAATTATTAAACCGCTTGATAAAATTATGCCCTATCGATTGGAAATGGGAACGAAATTAGAAACAAAAAAAGGTAAAAATTTGTATCAATTTTGGGGAGATAAAATTACTGAACACATGAATGCCGATTTTCAAAAATTAAATGATAATGTATTAATTAACTTGGCATCAAATGAATATTATAAAGTTGTGAAACCTGAAAAAATTAAAGGTAAAATAATTACGCCTGTTTTTAAAGAACAAAAAGGAGATAATTATAAGGTTGTTGCTATTCATGCAAAACGAGCCAGAGGATTGATGTGTCGTTTTATTATAAAAAATAAGCTCACACAAACGGATGATTTAAAGGGCTTTGACAGTGAAAATTATTCTTTTAATCACGAATTATCCGGTGAATCAGAATTTGTTTTCACACGTTAAAGTGTTGAGAGTCTAAGTTTTTTTATATCTTTGCATCTTAATAAATCAAATCTCGGATTTCTCATAGGTCGAAAAAACACAACTTATGAGAAATTTTTATAAAATATTCATAATAAATTTTCATAAGATGAAAAAATTAACAAAAGAATTTATACACAGTTTGCCGAAAGCTGAACTGCATTGTCATCTTGACGGTTCCATGAGGGTAGAAACGATTATTGATTTAGCCAAAAAACAAGGCGTGAAATTGCCGGAAACCGAGCCGAAAAAATTAAAGCATTTATTAGTTGCCGGTCCTTGGTGTGAAAGTTTAGTCGATTATCTTCGTGCTTTCGATATTACAACATCCGTTATGCAAACACCGGAGTCTTTAACCAGAGCAACATATGAATTGGCTGAAGATAATGCAAACGAAAATGTTCGTTATTTGGAAATACGGTTTTCTCCCTTATTGCATACAAAAAACGGAATGAATTTAACTGATGTGGTGGATGCTGTTTTAAAAGGAAAAGAAAAGGCAGAAAAAGATTTTAATATCATAATCGGGATTATCGTGTGCGGTTTACGTCATTTTTCTCCGCAAAAAACATTAACATTAGCTGAATTATCCGTTGCCTATAAAAATGCCGGAGTTGTAGGTTTTGACCTTGCAGGAGCCGAAGAAAATTTTCCTGCAAAAAAACACAAAGAAGCATTTTATTTAATTGTTAACAATAATATTAATACAACGGTTCATGCCGGAGAAGCATACGGACCGGAATCCATTCATCAAGCGATTCATTATATCAGTGCAAACAGAATCGGACACGGAACCACATTAAGAGAAGACGGTGATTTATTGAATTACATCAATGATCACAGAATTCCGTTGGAAATGTGTATTACGTCAAATGTACAAACTAAAGCCGTAAAAGATTTGCAAAGTCATCCGGTAAAATTTTATTTTAACTACGGAATCAGAGTTACTTTAAATACGGATAATCGATTGATTTCCGGAACCACTTTAACTGATGAATATTGGATTGCCGTTAAAGAATTCGGATTCAATGCTAAAGAGCTTAAGTATTTGATTCTTAATGGGTTTAAGTCTGCGTTTTTGCCTCACAAAAAGAAAGTTACCTTAATAAAAACCATTATGAAAGAACTTGAAGATAAAGGATTAAAGATTGTAACGGATTATATGTAGAATCAATCAGACCTGCCGAGTTTTTAAAACTTGGCAGGTCTTTGGTAATTTAAAATTCTTCCGCAGGAACAAAATCCAAAGTTCTGCTTTGCAAATTAACTTTTACCAATTGAACTTTTATGTCATCTCCGAGACGGAATTTCTTTTTACTGCGTTCACCGGTAATGCAATAATCCGCTTCGTCAAAAACGTAAAAATCATCATCTAAATCACGCATGGCAATCATCCCTTCAATTTTTGTTTCTTTAATTTCAACATATAAACCGCGTTCTGCTACTCCGGTAATAACGGCATCGTGAATCGAACCAAGCTTATCTTGCATAAATTCAGCTTGTTTATATTTTATTGAAGCGCGTTCAGCCATCACGGAAACACGTTCCATATCGGAAGCATGTTTACATTTATCATTTAACACATTGGTCATTGCCGGTTTTCCTTTTTTAAGGTAATGTGTCAGTAAACGGTGTACCATCATATCCGGATAACGACGGATTGGGGACGTAAAATGGGTATAAAAACTGAATGCCAATCCGTAATGTCCGACATTATCGGCAGAATATTCGGCTTTTGCCATTGATTTTACGGCAAGTTGTTCAATCATATTTTGTTCTGATTTTCCTTTCACTTCTTCCAACAGTTTATTTAAAGATGCGGAAATTTCTGTTTCATTTTTAAATTTGAACTCGTAACCGAATTGTTTGATAAAATTAGAAAACGAGTGGAGTTTTTCAATATCGGGCTCATCATGAATGCGATAGATAAACGGTTTTTTCAATGTTTGTCCGACAAATTCGGCAACTTTTTTATTTGCCAAAAGCATAAATTCTTCAATTAAATGATTTGAATCTTTGGCTTCTTTAAAATAGACACCGAGCGGCTTCCCTTTTTCGTCAAGTTTAAATTTTACTTCAATACGTTCGAAAGAAACCGACCCGTTTCGAAAACGTTTTTCACGTAGTTTTTTTGCCAATTTATTAAGTTCCGTTATCTCCTTTGCCGGATCACCCTTTCCGGTTTCAATAATTTCTTGTGCTTCGGCATAATTAAAGCGCCTGTCGGAGTTTATTACGGTTCTTC
The DNA here is from genome assembly GCA_029932445.1 of Bacteroidales bacterium. GTDB lineage: Bacteria > Bacteroidota > Bacteroidia > Bacteroidales > JAADGE01 > JAADGE01. The sequence continues at coordinate 8,930 of JAOZQB010000040.1, forward strand.
CGAACCATTGATTGTGAATATTCGCATCTTTATCCAATTCAAAGACAGCAGAGTAGGTTAGTTTATCTTCATTCGGTCTTAAAGAACACACATTATTTGAAAGTTTTTCGGGTAACATCGGTATGGTACGGTCGACTAAATATACGGACGTAGCTCTTTCATAACCCTCTTTGTCAATAAGGTCGTCTTCTTTTACATAATGCGTAACATCGGCAATGTGAATTCCGACTTCAATATTTCCGTTTTTCAATTCTTTGTATGAAAGGGCATCGTCAAAATCTTTTGCATCTGCGGGGTCGATGGTAAAAGTTGGTGTTTTTCTGAAGTCTTTACGAGATTTTATTTCATCACCGGATATTTCAACCGGAATTTCTTCGGCAAGTTTTGTGAGATTTTCGGGATATTTATACGGTAAATTGAATTCCGTTAAAATGGCATTCATTTCAGCATCATTATCACCTTCATCACCAAGGACATCAATGATTTTACCTGTCGGGTTTTTTTGATTTTCATTCCAATGCGTAATTTCGGCAACGGCTTTTTTTCCATGCTCGGCACCGTTCAAATTTTTGGAAGGAATAAAAATATCATAGGGCATATTTCTTTCGGTAACAATTAAAAATGCAATATTATCATTTGTGATACTGACAATTCCGACAAATTTAGATTTGTTACGTTTAACGATTTTAGTGATTTCTCCTTCGGGACTTCTTTTTTTACGTCTGGCCCAAATACGAACTTCAACAGTATCTCTGTTCAAAGCACGATTCATATATTTTCTCGGAATGTAAATATCTTCTTCGGTATCATCTGATATCACAAATGCCGAACCTGATGCAATGAGCATAACTTTTCCGGTAATAACGGATTTTGTGGGAACAAATTTATATTTTCCGCGTTGTTCTTCTTCTAATTTTCCGTCATCACAAAGCGCGATTAATACTTCATTTAAGAGCTGTTTAGTTCTTAAATCCGTAATTGTCAGTTTTTTAGCTATTTGTTTATAGTTAAAATATTGTGTCGGACGTTTTCGAAAAAACTCAAAAACAAGTTTTTGTAGTGTTTTGCGATTATAAGCCGGCAGATGTTTGTTCTTATTTTTATGTGCCATGTCAATTGTATTTTTGTGCTTTAATTTTTATATCAACACTGTTATCCCAATTTGGTTTTACAATAATGTCATCGGGATAATATAAGATACGTTCGGGTTGTCTGTTTTTTAAATAATTTCCGGTATCCCAAATTTTGTTTTCGTTTTCATCATAAATCAATTCTAAATGATAGTTTCCCGAAAGAATGTTTTCATAAGTTAAGATTGTATCTTTTTTTAAATATTCTGTTTTCAGAATAGTGTTATCCTTATCGTATAAATTTAAAATAAGTTGCCCTTTAGGTAAAACGGAATAGGTTGCGGAGTCAACAGAAGTTGTGTCAACAAGTGTATAAAAATCCGGATCGCTGATTTTTTTTATGTTTGAAATATTTAAAATGATACGCCCGTAATCTTCTTTAGAACGGACTTTAAACTTAAATTCTTTAGAGGGTGAAAAATCACTGTAATAATCTTCTAATGCAAAAGAGTCGAGTTTTAAAACATAGGAAGTTCCGTCTTTCCATTTATGTTTAATGTGTATTTTTCGTTTATTGACAGAGTCCGGATAAGTTGAATAATCAGTTAATATTTCAATGCTTACGGTTTCCTTTTTTTCACCATTGACATCTTGAACGGTTTCTTTGTTTACGTCTGTTGTTTTTTCCTTATAATGCCTTTTATGTTTTCGTCTTTTCTTTTTATATATTAAAGAGATGGTATCATTATGGTCAATATCTTTTTGTTTGATTCTTTCTGTATAAGAAACGATAATTGAAATGGTGTCATTAATATAAAAATTTTGATTTAAAATTTCACAATTTACGGTATCTTTTGTTTTGTTATATTTAATTTTAAAAGCGTTTGTATTTATTAAGGAATCAGTTGCAGAGACCTTAATGTCAACATCTAACGGTTTGTTGAAAAATAAAGAAATTTGATTTTTTCCGGGTCTGAATGCTTTAATAATTTTTTGGCGTTTATGCTTAAAGACGACATTTTTGAGATATTCAAAATAAATTTTATCGCCTTGAGTATTATCAAAATCCAAAGTTCTTATTTTCAACATTAAAGTGTCTTCTTCAATGCGATTTTTATTCGTTATTTTTAGGATTAATTGAGTCTTATTTTCTGAATTAAGCCGATGATACCAATTGTCAGAATTATTATCTGCAATTTCAACCGATGTTTCGGGAGAAATTTGTTTTTTAAAATTAAAAATTAAGGTATCAGGTGACGGTCTGGCAGCAGATATCAGGTTTTGTTTTAAAAGCGGAAGAGTCAAAGTATCAGAAAAATGTTGAATTTGTCCTTTGAAGTAGGCATTATCATAGTGTAATATAAATTTTAAGCTGTCTTTTTGAGAAATTTCATTTTGAGTGATTTCACAGGTGAGCAATGTGTCCTTTTGTGATTGTATTTTTGAGTACCAACCCGGAACAGTATCAAAATTTAATGCTTCGAGATAAAAAGTATGAACATAAGGACGACGCAGATTGAAAATTAATGTATTAGGTGCGGGACGGAAATATTTTTCAAGGGCCTGTTTTTTTGTATCCGTCACTAAAGTGTCAAGAAGTTCAAACAACTTAATATGATTTGTATCTGTTGATAATAAAGGCGTTTCGGTTTCTATTTCAAAATCTTTAACGGAATCAATTTCTACCTTACTGTCAAGAAAAAGCACGTATTTTTTTAAAGTGTCTGCATCCGAATTGAATGAAAGAACAGCTGTATCTTGTTCTAAAATCGAATTTCCCAAAGAATCTTTATTGAAATAGGACAGTTTAAATCGCAGAGTATCTTTTTGATACAAATTTTTGTCTTTTAACCACAGAGAAACAGTTCTTCCCGAATCTTGTCTTTCCGTAAATGAATTTGTTGAGTTCAAGATAAATCCGAGACCGGTTACGTTTAAATCTTTTGTGTTTTTATTATATTGAAAAACACAATGACCTTTAGAATTTCGTTCAATATTAACAAGATATTGGGATTGATAATCTTCCGTAAATGAAAACAATAAAATGTTTTTTGGTGAATAATTGTATTTTTGAGTAATAATAACCGTATCAGTTATTAATGTATCACCGATTGTATCATTTTCTTCCTTATGCAGAATTGTCCCGGCTTTTAAGGAGTCGATTTTTGTTTCTGTGATAACTTTCGGAATAATAAACGAATCAATAAACGCAATTTTTTCGGAAGGAAGATTAAAATTCAAATTTGCATCATTATCTTTTAATGCAAATATTCGATATCTGTCAGGTTTAATAAAGTTAATATTAAATTTACCCGAAGTATCCGTTTTTGCAATATAGTAGGGTTTTTCAGTTATCGGTGTTGAATCCTTATAATTGTTATAAAGCATAACAAGCATATCTGCCTGGCCTTTGTGGGTTTTTGCATCAATTATCCGTCCGGAGACTTCCATTGTATCTAACCTGTCTCCGGTAGAAAAAACGAAGCGAAAATCTGTCATTTTATTTCCTGCATGATAATCTTTTATCGCATCTCCGAATAAAAATGTATAGGTTGTTGTATCTTTTAATTTTTCGTGTAATTTTACAATCAGAGATTTTCTTTTTATGTTAAAATCCGGTTTTTCAAGAAGCGGGGGGGAGGATAAAAATAAGGATTTAAGATTATCCAACACAAAAAATTCATCAAATGTTATTGAGATTTTATCTTCCGAAAAGTTTAATCCGCGTTCATCAGGGTTACTTTTAACAAATTTCGGAGGATCTTTATCTTTTTCTCCGCCTGTTAATGTTCCTATTTGAGCACAAGCCGAGAAAAGAACGATAATCAAAAGTGTAATGTAATAAGTTGGTTTTTTCATGTCTAATCTACATAAACTTGCAGAATTAATTTTTATTTTAAATATTGACCAAAATTAACAAAATTTGCGGGCTTAAAAGAAATAATGATCAGAATTATACATCAAAGAGCAAAATGTATCGGTTGTAATTATTGTGTTGAAGCAGCACCGTCACGCTGGTTTATGGATGATATTGACGGTAAAAGTAATTTAATCGGGGCAAAAGAAAAAAGAGGCATTTTTATTGTGATTACTACGGATGATGAATTTGATGAAAATTCGGAAGCGGCTGAAATTTGTCCGGTTAATATCATTAAAGTTGAGAAATTTTAATGCCTTTTTGATTGAACCGTAAATTTTCTATTTTTGCAAAATATTAAGCCCTCACAGTTCAACGGATACCTGCCTGCCGGCAGGGAATAATGGTTTCCTAAACTGCAGATACAAAACGGGTTTTAAGAATAATGCCGGTTATAAAATATATAGAACTGATAATGTGGTGGGTATATGCTATACAAAGCGGTAAAGACAACAGGATTTATGTCGGAATGAGCAAAGATGTTGACAGAAGAATATCAGAACATAACTCAAAAAAAGTCACGTCAACAAAGTATTATGTCCCGTGGACAATTATTTATAAAGAATATATAGGAGAAATAAAAGAAGCAAGAAAAAGAGAAAAATATTTAAAATCCGGTGTCGGAAAAGAATATTTAAAAAATAGTAAGCCCTCGTAGTTCAATGGACAGAACAATAGTTTCCTAAACTGTAGATACAAGTTCGATTCTTGTCGGGGGTACAATTATAAAGACTTAATGTGTTTGAAATAAACAAATTAAGTCTTTTTTATTTCTTTGAAGGGACAAACCGGAAAGCGATAATAAATATCTGATTGATTACTTTTTCTTTCTCTTTTTAAATAAATTATTTTTAACATATTCAATTTCTTCTTTAATAGCTTTTTCAATATTTGAAACCGTAACCGGTTCACCTTTCATTTCCAATTTTTGAGATACGGTAACAGCTTTAGGTATTGCAATCCACAAAACAATGTAAGGAATTGTTCCGAAACCGCCGACAATGACAGCAGCAATAAATAATAAACGAAAAAGAACAGGATCTGTTCCGAAATAATTTCCTAATCCGCCGCAAACGCCTGCAATTATTTGATTATCTTCATCACGATAAAGCCGTTTTTGTTTTCGTGTTTTCTTTTTTGAATAGGTCGGTTTATTTTGTTCCGGGGCATCTTTTTCCGGCTCAAAATCTTCCGGTTTTCCCATTATTGTTATAATATCATCAACTTCTTTTTGTGTTACGACACCTTCGTTACCTACTTTTTCATCAAACAATTCGGCAACTCGCATTTCAATATCATTAAAAATTTCGTCTCCGTCTTCTTCTTCTTTATATTTTTGTAATATGCTGTCTAACCAAATTTTCAATATTTGATAAGCATCTTCATCGATATTAAAAATATATCCGCTGATATGAATTCTGATTGTTTTTTTCATTTTATTGCTTGTTTTTTCTGATTTTTTTGATTGATTGTGTTAAATTATTCCAAGATTTATCCAATTCGTTAAGTGCTTCTTGTCCTTTATCCGTCAGGCGATAATATTTACGAGGCGGTCCTTGGGTTGACTCTTCCCATCTGTAACTCAACAAACCGGTGTTTTTTTGGCGTGTCAACAAAGGGTATAATGTGCCTTCAACAACAATTAATTCAGCAGTTTTTAATTCTTTTATAATTTCGGAAGCATAGGCATCTCCTTTTGCTAATATTGACAATGTACAATATTCCAGAATCCCTTTTCGCATTTGTGCTTTTACGTTTTCTGTATTCATAAGGAAGTTGTTTTTCGGAAATTAATTTGGTTTTCGTCAGACGGAATAACAATCCATAAAATAATATATACAGGAATAAACAATCCTCTGAACAATGCTAACAGGATAAAAAGAATTCGGATTAATACGGGGTCAACACCTAATTTACGGGCAATTCCGGAACAAACTCCGCCTATAATCGTATGAGATTTGTCTCGTTGCAATTTTCGACGATTTTTTTTCGTCTTTGTTTTTCTGCGAAATTTTTCATTCCCGTAAAATTGTTGTTTGTATTTTATTTTTTGATTTTCTTTCATGACGTTTATAACTTCATTAATAATTTCGGGTGTTATTATTTTTTGCTTTTTCTGTTCTGATTCCATGTCAAGAAGAACAGAAATTTGAATTTCGATATCAGAAAATTTTTCATCATCTTTTAAACTTCGTTTAATATATTTTAAATAATCAGATAGCTGTTTGTAAGCTGTTTCGGTAATCTTATAATCTTTACCGTTAAGAATAATCCCTTTTATTTGTTCCATTGTTCCGTTAGTTTGTTTTGCAAAGATATGTAAAAGTTTTAGAACTATGCATAACAAAGTAGTATATTTTTTTATTTTTATTTTTTCAGTATCTTTGTATTCTTATGAAAACAGAAGTTAATTTATTAAAAATGAGAACGGAACGAAGTTCTCCCGTGAGTTATTTTTTACCACTAAAAAATGAAGAATTATTTGTAAATAATTTAATCGATCAAAAAATTTCATTAAAATGGTCCGGAGAAATTAATTGTGTAAAATGTGGAAATAAGACGAATAAATCCTTTGCTCAAGGGTATTGTTATCCGTGTTTTGTTTCGGCACCGGAAACTGCACCGTGTATTTTGCAACCCGAATTATGCGAAGCACATCTCGGTATTGCAAGAGATATAGAATGGTCTGAAAAGAACTGTCTGACAGATCATTATGTTTATTTGGCAGTTTCAAGCGGAGTAAAAGTCGGTGTTACGCGAGCATCACAAGTACCGACTCGCTGGATTGACCAAGGTGCCGTAAAAGCAATTAAACTTGCAAAAACACCGAACAGACATCTTGCCGGATTAATTGAAAAAGATTTAAAAAAGTTTCTGTCAGATAAAACAAGTTGGCAAAAAATGCTGAAAAATGATATTGACTTTACTTCCGATTTAATATCTGAAAAAGAAAAAGCATCCAGATTACTTCGAAGTGATTTAAACCAATATATTACAGATGATAAAGAAATATATGAAATTAATTATCCCGTAAAATCATATCCTCGGAAAGTAAAAAGTATTAATTTAGAAAAAACACCCGAATTTTCCGGAATTTTAAAAGGAATAAAAGGACAATATTTAATTTTTGAAGGCGGGTTTGTTATAAATATTCGAAAATACGGCGGATATAAAATTATTTTAGAGTATTAATTTTCGTTTTTTCAGTCTTTTTTTTCTTAGCAAACGGACTGAATCGATTAAACCAAATCATCCATAAAATAAAAATAATAATCCAAGCAACAATTTTAAAAACCAGATAATGGTTAATATCACTGTATTCAGGACAACAATATGCCGTTATTGCCAAGCCGGAGATTCGTAAAATATTTACAAAAGTTATAACTGTTAATCCCATAGGAATATACCAAAGTTTGTGTTTTAGTTTTCCGGGAAAAACAGCGATTAATCCGGCAAATGCAAGCAAGACATTTCGTCCCATACAACCTCTGTCCATATATACGCCGTGTGCTTTAAATTCATCAACAATTTTAATGGTTTTCCCGTAAACAGTAACTTCAAAACCAAATAACTCCGTAAATTTTTTCGAAGCAAATAATAAAAATTGTGCAAATTTGTTTAAAGCATCAACATATATTTGATCAATAAATTCAAATTGTCTTAATACATGATAAAAAAGATAAACAATAATAAATAATGCTGTTCCGCTGATTAAAAATCGAAGCCAATATTTTTTTTGTTCTGTTTTCAAAATAAATCGGGAATAAAATTTTTTTATGCAAAAAAAATAAAAATAAGGGAAATTCAAAAAATCCCTTTAATTTTGAGTGCTTAAAAATATAAATTAAATTGATTTTACAATGAAATTTTTAAACGTTATTTTTTTATTTGGTTTTATTTTTTCGGGATTTATTATGAAATCGCAAGGATTAAAAACCTTTTATCGAGAAGATAAAACAAAAATTAGTGAAGGTATTCTAAAAGACGGAAAGGAAGATGGGCTGTGGAAATTTTGGGATAAAAAAGGGAAATTAATACGAGAATCGGAATATCATAAAGGCGAAGTAAAAGGACGCGTCACATATTTTTACGATAACGGAAAAAAATTTAACA
>JAOZQB010000041.1 GCA_029932445.1 Bacteroidales bacterium
CAAATTGCTATAAATGCGGGTGAAGAAGGTGCAATTTTTGTAGAAAGAATTAAAATGAAAACACTTTTCATCCTCATATTGACCCTTTTTACGTATGCCGGGATTTATGCACAAACATTTTCAGGAACTGATAATGTTATTGTAAATAATCACTATTCAACCGGTTCAAATAATTCAATTAAAGGATTTCGCTTAAGCCATTCTGATTCGCAGATAATTGAACCGGGAAAAACTGTTTCTTGTAATAACGGATCTTTTCATTATGAAAATTCATATTATTTAGCATATGATTTAAAAAATGATTTCAACTTAAACGGAGATTGGATTGTTGAGAATGTTGAAATTGCCGTTGAAAGTGCTGTTGCCGGTAATTTGTCAGATCAACCTTTGGTCGTAAAACTTTTTGTATTGTCAGATTATAATCATCAAAATATCATACGAGACAGTTTGACTTTATTAAAAACAGATACTGTTTCTGTTTCCGATTCGGAATCAGGGACTTTAAAGAATATAGATTTTTCTCCGGGTTATATTGTTTCCGACGGTAAGGTTTTAGTTGTTGAATTTCTTTTGCCCGACGGACAAGAAGATAACAATTTATTGTTTCTTGGATCCAATAATGACCGAATTTCAGATTCAACTTTTATAAGAGCTCCGCATTGCGGCATCAATGAACCGGTAAATGTTTCCGAAATATTATTCCCGGATATGATGTTAATTGCCAATATTTACGGACAATATGCTTCACCAAATCCTGAAATACAGTCATTTACTATTGAAGGGCAACTTGTAAATACGGAAATAAAAAATGATCCTGATTACACTGTTAAGGTTGTGATGCCTGCTGATACAGTTTTAAATAATTTAACACCGATTATACAAATTCCTGCAGGTTTTCAAATTACTCCTGCCTCCGGAGAAAATACTGATTTTTCTTTAGGTTCCGTAATATACACTGTTGATAATAATTTTTCTAAAGTATCCCAATCATGGGACGTAAGTGTTGTGAATGCCGGACCTGATATAATAGGAGCCGGTTTACCTGAATTAAACGGAGAAGTCGTTATTGACGGGAGCCCGGATTATACGGTTACGATTCCTGTTCTCGAAGGCAGTAATTTAAATGATTTATCTCCGAATATTTTTGTTTATAACGGATTTACAATAACACCCGAATCAGGCAGTTCGCAAGATTTTTCCTTAGGATCGGTGACTTATACCGTTTCACATGAAACGTTGCCGGTAACACAGGATTGGCAAGTTTCGGTTATTGAAACTCCTGCAGGTATCAATAAAATAAGCAAGCATAAAGTACAAATTTTTCCGAATCCGGCTAATGATATTGTAACAATCAAAGCTAAGCGAATTTCAAAAATAAAATTACTTGATATAACCGGGAAAACAATTTTTGAAACTTCAGAGCAGTCTGTCAATTTATCAGCTTATAAAGAAGGTATTTATATTCTTAAAATTTATATCGACGGAATCATTTTAAACAGGAAATTATTGATTATCAGATAATTATTTCCATTTAATCTGTTTGGTCAACAATCCTGAGAAAGCTGTAATTACAATATAAAATGGATATATAATACTTAAAATCGGAATAAAAAACAGGAGTTTTATTTGTTTAAAATAATTTGCTGCACTTATAAGTAAAACAGAATCAATTATCATTTTTCCGATAAATAAGCTTGAAATAAAAAGGATTTTTTCAGGCATAAGAATCAAAATTATTGATGATAATACTAATAATAAATTAGTAATGAAAATAATTAACGATATTGTAATTGTATCAAAATCTCTGTAACTGCTGCTTTTTGATGCCCATCGTATTCTTTGCCTTAAAAAATATTTTAATGATTTTTCAGAATCCGTAGTGACCTTTGCATCGTTTGATTTTAAATAATGAATATCTTTAGGATATTTCTTTTTAACGGAATGTAACAAAAATACATCATCGCCTGAAATTTCATTCATATTCAACGCATCTTCAAATTCATTAAAGACCGATTTGCTGAATGCTAAATTGGCACCGTTACACATAATTGCTTTGTTAAGTCCGGCTGCTCCTGCTGTTGAAGCTGTTAAACTGAGAAATTCAAGGGCTTGTAATTTACCGAAAAAACCGACACCGTTCATAATAACAGGTGAAATAATTAGTTTTGCACGATGCTCGGAATAGTAATTGTAAATGGTTTCAAGCCAGGTATTTGGATGATAACAATCGGCATCACTCGTTACAATCAACTTGTTTCTTGCTTCATCAATACCGGTTTTAAGCGCTTGTTTTTTTCCTGTTTTATCTTGTTGTGAAGTTATTAAATTAAAATTAGTATCAGATTTTATTAAATCTTTTAAAATAAATTCAGAAGCATCTTCTGAATGGTCATTAATAAAAATAACTTCAAAAAACTCTTTGTTTAAAGTTTGTTTTTTTATGTTATTATAAATTACGGGTAAATTCATTTCCTCATTCTTAAAAGGAATAAGAACGGAGAGTTTTATGTTATTTGCAGTCGACTTTTTTTCGGACGAAGAAAAAGTTTTCAGACGTAAAAATCCGACGGTAAAACTAAGAATTACTGCAATATACGGTAAAAAAATACTGAAACTGATTAGTTCAAAGTAGCTCATACCGTATCAATTAATGTAAAAATTATCAGTATTTAATAACGTTGAACAAAATCAAAAGGAACGGAAGTCAGTTCGGAAATATCTTCGCCGATTTCAATAATATCAGTGTCATTGCCCTCAGTAATCCAAGTAATTTTTATATTTTTGCCTTGGTTGAAGAAATTGTCTAAAGTTTCAATAACTTTAATAATTCCTTTTAATGAAGCACTGCTGATCATTTCAAAATGAAATTTCCAATTTATTTCACAATCAATGTCGGGAAAATTATCTTCAATCCATTGTGCTACTTTATTATAAATATCATCAATTAATACGGAATACGAATTTCCTTTAATCTCAAAATTACACTCGGTGTCGGATAAATGAATGTAAGGTGTGTCTTTTTCGGCAATTTTCAGCATTTTTCAGAGTTTTAATTTTAAATATCTGCAAACATAGATATTCCGAAATTAACTATGAAATAAATTATTTAAAAGGTACAATTATTTGATGAAATACAGTTGTTTGATATTTGTTTAAAGCAATTGATAAAATACTGAAAGAATAACTCAATAAACTGATGGTGTAATTCAAACGATTGTCTCCCGATTTTTACTAATAATATTATAATGCACGTTTAATTATAAATTTCGGTATACGTTACAACAAAAAAGAAAACGAATAATACACTCATACACGCAACCGATTCTTCTGTTACTCCGAAGTGATCGGCTTACTGTTTTACTGCAGTCTTTGTTGCATGCTTAAAAATACATCATCCTTTTTTTGCCGTATTGGATTTAATTATACTTTTGTAAGATTGTCTGAGAATTTAAAAATTTATATAAATTTAATATGAGTAACATGAAAAGAGTTTATACATTCGGAAATAAAAAAGCTGAGGGAAAAACAGAAATGAAAAATTTGCTCGGCGGAAAAGGAGCAAATCTGGCAGAAATGAATCTCGTAGGTGTACCGGTTCCTCCCGGATTTACGATCACAACGGAAGTATGTACGGAATATAATCAACAAGGAAAAGATAAGGTCGTTGAATTGTTAAAGTCAGAAGTTGAAGCAGCCGTTAAACATATTGAAAATATTATGGGAACTAAATTCGGAGATAAAGAAAATCCCTTATTAGTTTCAGTTCGTTCGGGAGCAAGAGTTTCAATGCCCGGTATGATGGACACGGTTCTGAACCTCGGTTTGAATGATGCAGCTGTGGAAGGAATTGCAAAAAAATCCGGAAATACGCGTTTCGCATGGGACTCTTATCGACGTTTCGTTCAAATGTACGGAGATGTTGTTCTCGGAATGAAACCTGAATCGAAGGAAGATATTGACCCCTTTGAAGAAATCATGGAAAAACTTCAGGAAGAAAAAGGATATAAATCGGATCTTGATTTCACTACAGATGATTTTAAAACACTTGTTGCTCAATTTAAAGCTGCTGTTACAAAACAAACCGGTCATGCTTTTCCGGATAATCCGTGGGAACAACTTTGGGGCGCCGTAATGGCTGTTTTCGACAGTTGGAATACTGACCGTGCAATTTATTACAGAAGAATGAACAAAATCCCGGAAGAGTGGGGAACAGCAGTAAATGTGCAAGCGATGGTTTTCGGAAATATGGGACAAAATTCATCTACCGGAGTTGCTTTTACACGTGATGCCGGAACCGGTGAAAATATTTTTAACGGAGAATATCTTGTTGATGCACAAGGTGAAGACGTTGTTGCAGGTGTAAGAACGCCGCAACAAATTACGCTTGAAGGTTCAAAACGATGGGCTAAATTGGCAAACGTCACAGAAGAAGACCGAGCAAAAAAATTCCCTTCACTTGAAGAAAGAATGCCTGAGCAATATAAAGAACTTAATGCAATTCAAGACAAACTTGAAAAACATTATAAAGATATGCAAGACCTTGAATTTACCGTTCAAGACGGTAAATTATGGTTATTGCAAACACGTAACGGAAAACGAACAGGTGCTGCAATGGTGAAAATTGCTATTGATATGCTGAATGAAGGTATGATTGACGAAAAAGTTGCAATTATGCGTCAAGAACCTGAAAAATTAGATGAACTGTTACACCCTGTTTTTGAAAAAGATGCAATGGCTGCTGCCGAAATTCAAGCAAAAGGTTTACCGGCATCACCAGGAGCTGCAACAGGACAACTAGTATTCTTTGCTGATGAAGCCGGTAAATATGAAAATACAATTCTTGCTCGTATTGAAACTTCACCCGAAGATCTTGAAGGTATGAATGTAGCAAACGGTATATTAACAGCAAGAGGCGGAATGACTTCACATGCGGCTGTTGTTGCAAGAGGTATGGGGAAATGTTGTGTGTCGGGTGCAGGTTCAATTAAAATTGACTACAAAGCACGTACAATGAAAACCGACGGCAAAACTTACAAAGAAGGTGATTGGATTTCATTAAACGGCTCTGAAGGTGTTGTTTATGACGGAAAAATTGAAACAATATTACCGAAAGTAGGCGGTGATTTCGGAAAAATCATGGAACTTGCCGACAAATATTCTCGTATGTATGTTCGTACGAATGCTGATACACCTCATGATTCACAAGTTGCTCGTGATTTCGGTGCAAAAGGTATCGGTCTTACAAGAACGGAACACATGTTCTTCGAAGGCGATAAAATTGTTGCCATGCGTGAAATGATTCTCGCTGAAGATGAAGCCGGAAGAGTTGAAGCTTTAGAAAAATTATTGCCGATTCAACGTACGGATTTCGAAGGTATATTTGAAGCCATGCATGATCTTCCTGTAACAGTTCGTTTACTTGACCCGCCATTGCACGAATTTGTTCCTCATGATGAAGAAGGACAGCAAGAAATGGCTGATGTTATGGGAGTTGATGTGAAAGTTATCAAACAAAAAGTAGAAGATTTATCGGAATTTAATCCAATGTTGGGACACAGAGGTTGTCGTTTAGGAAATACATATCCTGAAATTACAATAATGCAAACCAGAGCAATTATTGAAGCAGCTTTAAATCTGAAACAAAAAGGCGTAAATGCACATCCTGAAATAATGATTCCTTTAACGGGAACTTACGAAGAAATGAAAATGCAAGAAGATATCGTAAGAGATACTATTAAAAAGATTTTTGCAGAGCGTAATGATAAAATTGACCATTTGGTAGGAACAATGATTGAAATTCCTCGAGCAGCATTAACCGCAGATAAAATTGCAGAATCTGCTGAATTTTTCTCATTCGGAACAAATGATTTGACACAAATGACTTTCGGATATTCTCGTGATGATGCAGGTAAATTCTTACCTATTTATATTGAAAAGGGTATTTTGAAAAATGATCCGTTCGAAGTATTGGACCAAGTAGGTGTCGGACAATTGGTTGAAATGGCTTGTAAAAAAGGTCGTCAAACACGCCCGGGTATCAAATTGGGTATTTGCGGCGAACACGGAGGAGAACCTTCATCAATTGAATTTTGTCACCGAACAGGATTAGACTACGTAAGTTGTTCACCTTATCGTGTACCTATTGCACGTCTTGCAGCTGCTCAAGCTACAATAAGAGAAACTTTATAAATTATTTTTTTATATTCCGGAAGGCAACTTTTTAAAGTTGCCTTTTTTTATTTTGAATAATAATAATAATTTAGAGTTTTATAAACTGTAAATTTAAAAGTAATAAATGTTTATTCGCAATATCGAAATACCCGTAGAAAAATGTAAAATATTTTGTAAGATTAATGAAACGCTATTAGAAGATGCTTTTAATAAAATACATTTTCAAATTAAATCATTTCCAAAAGGCAGTATAATTAATACCAGAAATTCGACATGTAATAACATGATGATTGTATTGAAAGGTATTGTAAAAACAGAGTTGTCGGACTTAAAAGGAACGACGGTTCATATTGCCGATATATTTGCTGCAGATACTTTAGCACCTGCATTTCTTTTCGGTAAATCTAATTTTATTCCTGTTGATACATTGGCAAAAACAGATGTAAAATTATTATTTATTCCCAAATCCGAAATTTATAAACTGTTTAATTTATGCCCGCAATTTCTCACTAATTTCTTAGATTTAATTTCTACAAGAACACAATATCTGGTTTATAAAATAAGATTTTTATCTTTTACTACAATAAAAGGAAAGTTAGCTTATTATTTATTAAAATTATCTGAAGATCAAAGTTCGGATATTGTAAAGCTCAATAAAACTCAATCAGAACTTGCCGAAGATTTCGGAGCTACAAGAACTTCCGTTGCACGAGTTATAAAACAATTTATTAATGAAAATTCAATAAGCGTAACGGGAAAAGCGATTGAATTATGTGATAAGGAAAAAATTTCCGAATATCTGAAATATGAAGATCATATTCATTCTTGGAAGTAAAAAAGTATAAAATACCCGGAGTACTCATGTCTTTTTAATAAAAATTCTCTATTTTTCATATATTTAGAATAAATCTAAATAGGATTTTTTATCTCATTTTGTATCAAATGACACATTTAGGTATTGCTTTTTTTTATAAATTGTGCTCTGAATTTTTACAATAATATACTGAAATTATGGGCATATCAAGACGAGATTTTATTAAACAATCAGCAGTTGCAACAGCTGCAACAGCAATAGGACTAAGTATTCCTAAAGAAATGAATGCTGCTAAAGAAAAAGCAGAAAGTGATTGGAGATGGGATAAATCAGTTTGTCGGTTTTGCGGAACCGGATGCGGAATAATGGTAGCAACAAAGAATGATAAAATTGTTGCCGTGAAAGGCGACCCGGCTGCACCGGTTAACAGAGGTTTGAATTGTATTAAAGGATATTTTAATGCAAAAATCATGTACGGTGAAGACCGATTAACGAAACCGCTTTTAAGAGTTAATGAAGCCGGAGAATTTGCTAAAAACGGAAAATTTAAACCGGTAAGTTGGAAACGTGCTTTTGATGAAATGGAAAAGCATATTAAAAGTTCTTTAAAAGAATTAGGTCCGACCGGAATAGGAATTTTCGGTTCAGGACAATATACGATTCAGGAAGGATACGCTGCCGTAAAATTGGTTAAAGCAGGTTTCCGGTCAAATAATATCGATCCGAATGCAAGACATTGTATGGCATCTGCCGTTGTAGGGTTTATTCAAACATTCGGAATTGATGAACCGGCAGGATGCTATGATGATATTGAATTAACGGATACCGTAATTTCTTGGGGCGCAAATATGTCAGAAATGCATCCGATTTTATGGGCACGTGTCTCTGACAGAAAACTTTCAAATCCTGATAAAGTAAAAGTTGTAAATTTAACAACATTTACGAACAGAACTTCTGACCTTGCAGATACAGAAATTATTTTCAAACCGCATACAGATTTAGCGATTTGGAATTATCTCGCTCGTGAAATTATGTATAATCATCCGGAAGCAATTGACGAAAAATTTGTTAATAAATATAATGTGTTTGCTACAGGTCCTGTTGATACAGGATACGGAATGAGAATGCCTGATCACGCAAAATTCTCTGAAAAAGAATTAGAAACTGTTAAGAAAGAAGCAAAAAAACAAATTTCGGAAAATGAAGGTGTTACCTTAAAATATCTCGACTATAAAACAGGTGATACAATAGAAATGAAAAGCAGAGCTTCTGCAATGAAACATTGGATTATTTCTCGTGAAGAATTTAAAAAAGCTCTTGAACCGTATACTTTGGATTTTGTCGCAAAACTTGCTAAAGGAAATCCGGATGAATCAATTGATGATTTTAAAGCTAAATTAAAATTACTTGCTGATCTTTACATTGAAAAAGGCAGAAAAGTTGTTTCTTTCTGGACAATGGGTATGAATCAACATCAAAGAGGTTCTTGGGTAAACGAACAATCGTATATGGTACACTTTTTACTCGGGAAACAAGCCAAACCCGGCAGCGGAGCATTCAGTTTAACCGGTCAGCCTTCTGCTTGCGGAACAGCACGTGAAGTGGGAACATTTGCTCACAGACTGCCGGCTGATTTAGTCGTTACTAATCCGAAACATCGTGAAATTTCCGAGAAAATATGGAAACTTCCGACAGGAACATTAAATCCGAAAGTCGGTTCGCATGTTATGAAAATTCACAGAGATGCAGAAGACGGAAAAATAAAATTTATTTGGGTACAGGTAAATAATCCTTATCAAAACACGGCAAATGCAAATCATTGGATAAAAGCTGCTCGTGAAATGGATAATTTTATCGTAACCAGTGATCCGTATCCGGGAATATCTGCAAAAGTTTCCGATTTAATTTTACCTACGGCAATGATTTATGAAAAATGGGGTTCGTACGGTAATGCCGAAAGACGTACGCAACATTGGAAACAACAAGTTACGCCGATTGGTGATGCAATGCCTGATATTTGGCAAATGGCAGAACTTGCAAAACGGTTTAAAATAAGAGAAGTTTGGGGTGCTCAAAATATTCCGGGGCTGGAAGGCGGTTTACCGGATGTCTTATCGGAAGCTCAAGCAATGGGATATTCTCCTAATGATACACTTTATGATGTTTTGTTTGCAAATGAAGAAGCTAAATCGTATGCTTGGCCCGATCCCATCGGTGAAGGATTTCAAAATACAGAAGTTGAAGGTGATAAACGAAATGTTGAAGGTTCTGACGGACAAGTTTGGAAAGGATATAATTTCTTTATTCATAAATATTTATGGGAAGAATACAGGAAGTTCGGATTGGGACACGGACACGATTTAGCTGATTTTGATACTTATCATAAAGTAAGAGGATTAAAATGGCCGGTTGTTGACGGAAAAGAAACACAATGGCGATTTAATTCAAAATATGATCCCTATGCCAGAAAAGAAGGAGTTGGTTCATTTGCATTCTACGGTAAAGCATTAAAGAAAATGCCTCAAGGAAGTTTGAAAGGACCTGATAAAGAAAAAGAAAAATATGATTTAACCAATAAAGCAAAAATTTTCTTCCGACCGTATATGGATCCGGTTGAAATGCCTGATAAAAATTATCCTTTTTGGATGTCAACCGGTCGTGTCCTTGAACATTGGCACAGCGGAACAATGACAATGCGTGTTCCTGAACTTTACAGAGCAGTTCCAGAAGCATTATGTTACATGAACCCGAAAGATGCAGATAAAAACGGATTAAAACAAGGTGATACTGTTTGGGTTGAATCAAGAAGAGGAAAAGTTAAAGCTCATGTTGAGACCAGAGGAAGAAACAGACCGTCTAAGGGCTTGGTATTTATCCCTTGGTTTGATGAAAAAGTTTTTGTAAACAAGGTGGCTCTTGATGCAACTTGTCCGATGTCAAAACAAACAGACTTTAAAAAATGTGCTGTCAAAGTTTATAAAGCATAAAACACAAAATAGTGTTATTTTATTTCTAAAAATAATTAATGAAAGAGGATAAAATGCCGAGTAGACGAGAAACCATACGAAAACTCTTGCAAGGAGCCGGATTCCTTGGATTAGGAGGTTTAACCTGGGGTGCATACGTTGATGAAGCAAAAAGTGCCGAATTAATTTTACGACCTCCCGGGGCAATTTCCGAAGAAGATTTTGTGAAAGCATGCGTAAAATGCGGCGAATGTGTTATTGCTTGTCCTTATGATACATTAAAACTTGCAGAACCGGGTGACAGAAAACCTGTGGGAACTCCGTTTTTTGAACCGCGTAAAATTGCTTGTGAAATGTGTCCCGATATTCCTTGTGTCCCGGTTTGTCCTTCAGGTGCTTTGGATGTTAATCTTGTTTCTTCCGTTAAAGAAAAAAATAAAGAAACAATGCTTGATATTAATACTGCTAAAATGGGCATTGCAGTTATTGATACATCTACGTGTATTGCTTATTGGGGCATTCAATGTGATATTTGTTACCGGGCTTGTCCGCTTATGGATGAGGCAATTGAGCTTAAATACGAACGAAATGAAAGAACAGGGAAGCATGCTTTTCTGAAACCGGTTGTAAATAATGAAGTTTGTACAGGTTGCGGATTATGTGAACATGCTTGCGTTACCGAAAAATCAGCAATTAAAGTTTTACCGCTTTCAATTATTCTCGGAAAAGTCGGAAGTCATTATATTAAAGGATGGGATGAAGATGATGAAAAAAGAATGGAAGAAAATGATGTTGAGGAAGATGAGAATATGGATAAAGCTTTGGACTACTTAAACAGTGATTGGAAAGATATCGTAGATGAATAAAGCTCTGAAAAATAACAAATTTTTAATTCTGAGAAGAATTATTCAAATAAGTATCCTTTTACTTTTTGTCGGAGGAAATTATTGGGGTTGGAATATCTTAAGAGGAGATTTAAGTACGGCTAAAGTTCTTGATACTTTTTATTTAAGTGATCCGTATTTTGTTATTCAAACATTTGCAAGCGGTTTTGTTGTTGCTGCAGATGTTCTGGTAGGCGCATTAATAATTCTTTTATTTTACGCATTAATCGGCGGAAGAGCATTTTGCAGTTGGGTTTGTCCGATGAATATTATTACCGATTCGGCAAACCGATTAAGAAAGATGTTAAAAATGTACAGAGAAGATGTTAAAGTTCCGATTAACAGAAATTTAAGATATTGGATTCTCGGATTGAGCATTGTTTTGTCAGCATTATTCGGAGTTGCAGCATTTGAAGCCGTAAGCCCGATTTCTATGTTACATCGGGGCATCATTTTCGGAATGGGTTTCGGATGGGCTGCAATTTTATTAGTGTTCTTTTTCGATTTATTTGTCTTACAAAACGGATGGTGCGGATATGTTTGTCCTTTGGGGGCTTTTTATTCTTTGACAAATAAAATAAGTATTTTTAAAATTAAGCATACAGTTGAGAATTGTACTGAATGTAATAAATGTTTAATCGTTTGTCCCGAAAAACCGGTATTAGCAATCATCGGAAAAAAATCAGGACAAATTACAAAAGGTGAATGCACCAATTGCGGAAGATGTATTGATGTATGTGAAGATCATGCTTTAAAGTTTTCATTTAATAAATATAATAAATAAATAAAATAAAAATCCGATAATTATGTACAGAAAAATTTTATTTACGGCAATGGCTTTTACGGCTTTAATTTTTACGGCTTGTAATAGTGAAACAAAAGAAAATGATGCAGACAAAAATGCAACCTCCGGAACGGCTTTCAGAAAAGGAGATTTGTTTTCTGAAGATATTAATTTGGGCGATAAATCTATAGTCACCGCAAATGATGCAGGTAATAATGAAAAAATTGACCGTTCATTTGAGAATGCTCCGCCCTTAATTTCTCATAAAATTGAAGGTTTTGTTCCGATAACATTGAAAAATAATATGTGTTTATCTTGTCATCAACCGGGTGTTATGGAAACTGCAACTGATATTCCGCCTACTCATTTTACTAAATATCGTCCGGATATAAAAAAGGTAAACGGGAAATATCAATATTCTGACGGTGGTAAGTTAGTTGTCAGCGAAGACTTGGGAAAATTGAATTCTGCTCGATATAATTGTACACAATGTCATGTCATTCAGACAAATGCAAAGTTAGATGTAAGTAATACTTTTAAAGCTGAATTTCGAAATCCTGCTGATAAGACAAAATCAGATTTAAAAGAAAATATTGACGAAGGCGTAAAATAGGAAATGATAAACAGTTTGTTTATAAAAAGATTATTCTTAACTGTTGCAATGATATACGTTAATGTTTTTGCAGCAAAATCAACTTCTCCCGTGTTTTTTTTAAAAGCATCCGGCGGAGTCTATGACTTTGTTATTGAAAATAATTTTATTTATGCTGCTACGGATGCGGGGGTTTTAGATATTTTTAATTTTAAAACAAAAAAGAAAATAAAAGAAATCTTAATTCCGAATATTAAGGATTTTAACGGGGATTTAAAACCGGCAAAATTGTTTTCTGCAGATAAATTATACGGAATTGACGGTTTGCTTATAGTTTCTCAAGGCAGTAACGGTTTTCGAAATGTCTGGTTATTTAAAGATAATAAACTTAAGGAAATTCTAAGTTCCGAAAAAGATAAGTTATTTATTAAACGAGCAGCATTCATTGATGAAAATCTGATAATGCTCGGTTTGTTAAGTAATGAACTGATTTTATATGATATTCGGAACAAAAAACAAATCTTCAGAAAACAATTGTCAACTTCCGTTTTTTCTGATTTTACTACGGATTATACACGAAAAATTACTGTTACATGTGAAGAAAGCGGTAAAATAAGAGCACTTAATTCTCATACCGGACAAATTATGAATATTTTCTCGGGAATGAATTTAGATAATGTTTTTAAAGTTGTATATACAGATTTAACATTTATTACTGCAGGGCAAGACCGAAGAGTAGGAGTGTATAAATGGGGGAAAGAACATTATTATTTGAATTCCGATTTTATCGTTTATTGTGTCGGTATAAATAAAACCGGGAAATTGGGAGCATATTCGGCTGATGAAAATAATGATGTTTATATTTTTGATACAGATACAAGACAAGTTTTATATAAATTAACCGGTCAAAAAAGTACTCAAACAAAAATTGCGTTTATTTCTGACGATGAAGTAGTTTGTTCAAGTGAAGATGAATATATTATGTTTTGGAAATTTAAAAAATGATTTTATGACATTATCGAGTATTGTAGTTCAAACAACACCTGAAAATTTGAACAAAGTAATTGAAAGATTAAAAAAAAGTGAATTATGCGAATACCATCTTCATGATAAAAAAGGCAGAATTATTATTACTGTTGAAGGAAAAACTGTTGAAGAAGAAATTTTAAAACTTCAACAAATACAAAAATTTCCGAAAATTGTATCAGCAGAAATGGTTTATTCTTATGATGAAGAAGAATTAGATGGTTTAAGAGAAAATATAGGCAGTAAAGTTCCCGAATGGTTAAACGATGAAAATGCAAAAGCAGAAGATATTATTTATCAAGGTGATTTAAAAAAGAAATATTAACAGTTAAATTATTTTAATCGGAAAACAATAATATTAAATCAGTAATTAAACACTTAAAAGAATCTTATTAATAATTATTATTCACTAATTAAACCCAATCAAATGAAACATTTAAACTCAATTTTTATGCTTATTTTGCTGATATTTTTTGGCGGAATTATGACAGCTCAGGAAGAAAAAAAAGACGAAAAAACAAAAGAGCTGACAGTCAGTGCCGAAGTTCGTGCACGAACTGAATATGTTCACGGAATTAAATCTCCTGTTCCGGAGTTTTTAATTCAAGATAACTATAAAACGACACCGAGTTTATTTACAAGCCAAAGAACAAGTTTAAATTTTGATTATAAAGCTGACAGAGTAAAATTCGGCGCTCAATTCAGAGATGTCAGAAATTGGGGAGATGACAAACAATTAACAGCAAATGAAGCAAGTTCTCTCTCAGTTCACCAAGCTTGGGCAGAAGTGTTTTTTACAAAGGAAATTTCTTTAAAAGCAGGGCGTATGGAGCTTTCTTATGATGACCAAAGAATTCTCGGAGCCGTAAACTGGACACAACAAGCACGATCACACGATTTAGCACTGTTTAAATATGAAGGTGCCTTAAAAGTTCATTTAGGAATAGCTTATCACGGCGGTCCTTTTGCCGGAGCAGATGCCTATAAAGCAATGCAATTTTTATGGATAAACGGAAAAGAAGGTGATTTCGGTTACAGCTTACTTGCTTTAAATAACGGTAAAACTGAAAATGGGATTTGGGCTGACTTTACGGATCCTTTAGCTCCAATATTTACGGGTGTTACGGAAAGTAATGCATACAGTCAAATTGCAGGAGGTCGATTTACTTATAAAGTCGGTGCTTTAAGTTTAGCATTAAATGCATATTATCAAGCAGGAAAAAAAGCTGCAAATTGGGTTGATCCGAAGAGTTTGCCCTCAGGAGTAACCGCAGCCGATTTTAATTTAGCTGAAAAAGCCGGTCAAGGACAAAAAATTTCTGCTTATAATTTTGCTTTGGATGCAATGTATAAAGTTTCTGATAATTTTAAAGCCGGTTTAGGTTTTGAAATGCTTTCCGGAAATGATTTAACAGATGGAAACAGAACGGATGAAAATGCTTTTGCTCCTTTATACGGAACAAATCATAAATTTAACGGTTGGATGGATTATTTCTATGTAGGAAATCACGGAAGCAGTGTAGGTCTGCAGGATATTAATTTGAAAATAATTTATAATAACGGACCTTTCTTTGTAAAATTAATACCACATTATTTTATGCCCGCAGGAAAAGGAACATATATAGATATGGACGGGAATCAACAAAATTTGGGTGCTCTGGGAACCGAAATAGATGTATGGGCAGGTTATCATATTGTTCCCAAAGTTGCAAGTATTCAAATCGGATATTCTCAGATGTTGGCTACCGAAAGTATGTACGGATTAAAAGGTGTCGGTATTTCGACAGATAACGGAACAGGCACAAATAATTGGGCTTGGATTATGCTTGATTTAAAACCGAAGTTTTTATTTAAAAAATAAATCCAACTATATAAAACAAATATAAAATGGAAAACCATCGAAAAATAAAACGATTAATTATCGGAATAATTTCTGTATTTCTTGTGGGATCATTTATTTGGTCTTGCACAAATACTTCTTCCGATAACGGAAAAGAAGTAAAGAAAGAAGTAAAATTTGATAAAGATACTAAAAAATGTATCAGTTGTCATAAAGATCACAATCAAGGCGAAAGTATTATTAAACAATGGGAAAACAGTACTCATGCTCAAATGGGTGTTGGTTGTTTATCCTGTCACAAAGCAAATACAGATGATGTTGATGCTTATGAACATGAAGGTTATACAATTTCTACAATTGTAACACCTAATGATTGTGCTGTTTGTCATCCGAATGAATCAAAAGAATTTCAGCACAGTTATCATGCTGATGCCGGTATGATAATGGGATCTTTAGATAATGTTTTGGCAGAAGTTGTTGAAGGACACGTTGCTTTTAATGACGGTTCAAATCCGGCTGCTGCTGCCGGTTGTCATCAATGCCACGGTTCAAAAATAGAAGTTTTAAAAGATGATGACGGTAATGCCCTTAAAGATTCTGCAGGTATTGTAAAGTACGATCCTAAAACATGGCCGAATACCGGTATCGGAAGAATAAATTTAGACGGTTCAAAAGGTTCTTGTTCTGCTTGTCATTCTCGCCATGATTTCAGCAGAGAATTAGCTCGTAATCCGGAGAATTGCGGTAAATGTCATCAAGGTCCCGATCATCCGCAAATTGAAATTTATCAACTGTCAAAACACGGTATTGCATTTTATGCACATAAAGATAAAATGAACTTAGATTCTAAAAGTTGGATTGTGGGTAAAGATTACAGTGCGGCACCGACTTGTGCTACATGTCATATGAGTGCAACCGAGGACATGCCTATAACTCACGATGTTGGTAACAGAATAAGTTGGACATTAAGACCGAAAGTTTCTGAGAAAAAAGATGCAGCTTTAATTGCTAAATATAAAAAACTCGGTAAAGAATTACCGGCTGATTTCCTTTCTTGGGAACAAAGACGCGATAATATGAAAAATGTGTGTAAGAATTGCCACGAAAACAGTGTTATTGAGGGACATTATATTCAATTTGATAATGAAGTTAATTTGTATAATGAGAAATTCGGTAAACCGGCTTTAAAAATAATGAAATTGCTAAAATCAACAGGTTTAATTACAGCCACAAATTTTGACGAACCCGTTGAATGGGATTATTTTTTAATGTGGCATCACGAAGGCAGAAGAGCCAGACACGGTGCATCTATGATGGCACCTGATTATACACAATGGCACGGAAATTTTGAAGTTGCCGAAAGATGGTACACTAAAATTGTTCCTGAAATAAAAGAAATTATAGCAAAAGCAAAAAGAACCGGTAAGTCTAAACAAGCAATAGAAGTTGAGAATGCTCTTAATGAGATTCTAAACAGCGATATGCATAAATGGTATGTAGGTAAAATGAGTTCTGAAGAAGTTCAGAAAAGAAAAGAAAGTGCAGCCAAATACCGCGAAAGATACTCAAATGAATAGTCTTGAAAAATAATATTTTTGTTTGAGAGATAGTAGTTTTGAATATAAACCGGCTTTAAACAGCCGGTTTTTTTGTGGAATATGATACCAATTTTGAGCGGATAATACCAAATAAATTTATTATTTAATCAGAAATAATAAAAGAGATTTTTTACCTGATTGTCAGAAATCTTATATAGGGACATTCAGAAAATATTATATGACTGATAATAAGTATAATATATGGCTGCCATTTTAATAATTACCCCAAATTATGCGTATTTTGTTTATTTTTGGG